>NZ_QOVX01000020.1:0-88275 GCF_008365395.1 Neorhizobium sp. P12A
CTGCCACACCGGATTTTGGTGTGGCGGAACGGTTCAAGTCCAAACTGCCACACCTAACAAATAATGAAGCTTAAACAACAACTTATGGAGTGGGTTTGGAAATATTGGAGGCCTCGCCCGGAATTGAACCGGGGTACAAGGATTTGCAGTCCTCTGCGTCACCACTCCGCCACGAGGCCTCTCAGGCTTGTATGATCAAGCTGGAGGCGCATTTAGAATGATCCCAAGGAAACCGCAAGGGCATTTTTAAAAAACACCTTGCTTGATTTTCGAACGGTATCGCCCTGTCTGCATTTAGTCCCCTTCTTCTTTTCGGAACAACACCTATCCGTCCGGGGTTGTTTTTCCGAGCTTACAAAAAGGAGATGCGAGATGCACGAACTGCTGCGCGAATTCACCGAGACCCGGGCCAAATTGATCCGCCGGATGCAGGACGAAGGCCCAACGCCAGAATCCATACGGGCGCTTGCGGAACTGCAGACCGCGATCATGGCGGTCCAATCCGAGCTTCAACAGCGATTCGGCGGCCAATGAGGGGCGGTTTCGATCGTCATTCAGGGAGTCAAAAACGGACGAGATGATTTTGATAATCCCGTCCGTTTCGAAAGATGAAGCGATTAGCCAGCTAAAAACTTCCTGTAAAAAACAAATGTAAAAATCTCCAGAACATTACCGTTCCGAGGATGATCCCTGCCCACATCGCGACGGATATCGCGATGGCGGCAAGGATATATTTCATCCGAGTCGTCATCAGCGCCTCCAGTTGAATGGAAGTGGCTTCTTCTATCAATCGAATGCAGATCTTCGCGGTAATCTCCCGTTAACGGTTAGCGCACGGTAAAGAGAAAGGTGCGACACCCTGGGAAAGGCGATAAAAGCGCCCGGCATCCGTTCCATATCGAGGCGAGTTGTTTCAGATTGAGCAGGTGCCCTGTGGATAAGCACCTGTTCCTTCATCAATCGCAGATCGCATTTTATCGACGGTTCAATCCATCAGGATTGCGCCCTCGCCCACTCAGACAGAAATAGTGTTTTATTTCAAATGGATAGATTTTATTCGACGATTCGCGGTGACGATAACGCTTGCTAAATTTGAAAGGGCCGCTATTGCGAGCCACCAAAACGACGCAAGTTCGCGGCACAAACAATGCCGCTGCGAACGCCAATTCGACGATCGATCAACGCAGTGTCGAAAAATGTCTACTTCGAATTGGCCGATCGGAATTATGCCGAATTGAGGCCCAAGCTGGCTGGCGATATAAGGACAGACGTGCCGGGATCGTAATGATGGGTGAAAGTGTGATTGAGCCTTATGAATTGCTTGGCATTCCGCGCGAGGCAGGCGATACCGAGATCAAGGCCGCCTATCGCCGGCTTGCCAAGAGCGCCCATCCGGATTCGGGTGGCGACGTCGATTCGTTCGCTCAGGTGAAGTGCGCCTACGAACTGCTGAAGGATCCGATACGGCGCAAGGTCTACGACGAGACCGGCTACGATCCGCAGCTCGCCGAGGTCAAGGATCTGGAAGGATTGCTGATCCTTGAAAAGGTCATCAACGACATGGTGCTCGACGAACGCGAACCCGGCAGCTTCGACCCGGTTGCGCTGATGCGCCGGAAGCTCACCGATGAGGTCGTCCAAGCCCGATTCCATGTTTTCGAACTGGAACGGCATCGCGGCCGAATTCGCAATCACCTCGATCGCATCAGTAGCCGCCCAATGGCCGACGTGCTCGGGAGCATGCTTAGAACACGCGTCACTTCAATAACCGAAGCAATCGAGAAAGCCGGCAAGCATGTGGAGGCAATCGAGCGGGCCTACGAGATGCTCGAAGGCTATGGCTACGAAATCGAAAGCGGTCAGGCCAAAGCAGCCGAATGAATCATCGGCGCTAAAAAGCCTACCTTCGAGAACGACAACTGCCGGCATTGCGGAAGATGTCCGCTCGGCAGTACGCCCTCAGTCGTCGAACGGCGGTTCGTATACCTGGCAGTTATAAAGACGGCAGTTCCTATCCTTTGCGGGAACCCAATCGTCCGTTGCCACGTAGCCCGGTTGGCAAAAGCGGCTGTCGCTCACATAGCGGTCATAAAGCATTCCCGAACTCCGCGATCCCGGATGCTGCACGATGACCGCGCCTTGACTGTCAATGATCTGGCGAAGCGCAGCGCAGGTGCGGGTCGTCGAATTGATCCGCGAAATTGCCGCCGCCGGAAAGGCGATGCCGGCAACCGTGGTTAAAACGCAAAGTGCCATGAGGGCGCGTGACAATGAACCGAACATCGTTTGATCTTTCGACTTGCGTGTATCCGGCCACATAATAGCGCATTTCGCGATGAAGTTCTCCCATCGCGGAAATCAATGGTAATCAAGAGGTTGTGAGCGGCAACAGTGCCCGTAGCCTCGGGTCGCGAAGATAGAGGCCGGCCCATGTCAGCACTCCGAGAAGGAGGCAGATGATCTGCGGTGGCGCGCCCATCTCGCCAAGGCGGAAATGGGTGCATATGGCACCACCCAGGAAGCCGGTGATCAATATGGCGCCCAGCACCGCCGTCCGCGGAATGGCATACAGGACGGCGCAAACGAGAATGATGATACCCAGAACCGGCGCCAGATTCGCCGGAAAGCCGGTCGCCGTCATTTCGGCTTCGATCATTGCGGGTGAAAAGAGATCGACTGCCGCGTCGGCTAGCAGTGCCAGCACAACGATCCCCGACACTATGCGCCCTGCCCAGACAGTTGTATTCGTACCCGCCATTCTCTTGCCTCGATGATTTGACCGCGATCTAGCCCGACTTGGGCAACAGATCAGCGTTCAGTTTTCCTGGAAAGCATTTCAATGCACCGAAGGATCGGTCTCTTCGAAAAACGACCGGATACCGTCGCGCGCGATCGTCGCGAGGAATTCGTCAAAGGCCTCCCTGTCGGTCGCGAAGGGCTCCTCCCACTCGACAAGGTCCTCTTCTGGCGTCACGACTTCCATGCGCCAGTCTTCGTTGGTCCCGGCCGGCCTGAAGATGTCGACGAGAACAGTCACCCCGTCTTCCGTGAATTCGCCGGAAAGTTCGGAATGCTCGACCTTAGGTTTCTTTGCCATGTTTAGCCCCCGCTCCCCGGTCCGCCGTCGCCTTCGAGAAATTCCGGATACTGTATAAGCTCCGACTCGTCCATCTCGTTCGTGCGGCCTGAACCCCGCGCGAGACGAACGCCCGGACCGCCGTCGCCCGAATAGACGCCATCGAAGAAAACAACACCCGCAGCTTCAAGCGCGGCCTGCAAGGCGTCGATCGTGCGTTCCTTCAGCTCTTCGCCCGCTTCGAAACGAGAAACGGTCCCCGGCGCAACCTTGGCACGGCGTGCAAGGTCACGGATGCCCCAGCCCAACGCCACCCTTGCCATTTTGCATTGCGTCGAATTCATTTCGATACACCGTATCAATTTCGCGCGAAGGCAAAAATTTCGATATCGATACAAGATATCGAAATTGGACGCCCACGCAATGGTTTTCCGCTGCACGCTTTGTGCGTACAATCGCGGTCGTTGGCGTCTGTCCTGGGTGAATTTCAAAAAGAACAGCCCGGTCGAGGGAAACGACCAGGCTGCACAGCCGTTGAAACGGCCCTGATCGGAGGTCAATCTAATCAGGTAGGAATATCATAATGCGAACTTACTATATGTCAACGAACATTCCGTGGCCGCTGAAGTGTCGGCATGTGAGGAAGCTGGCGACGCGGAAATCACTTCATTTCATCAGGTTGCGCTTCAGCGTTTCACTGTCCTCGGCGCACAGAGCCGCGCGCGCCATCAGTCTCTCCGCATTTATAAAGCCCAGCTTCTGCAGCCAATCCTCTATCAAAGCGACCATGACCTTTCCTCCATCTTACGTGAAGGTAAACGAGGAACGGCGCGTCGGGTTCCCTGGGCTGAACAAGTTACATTTGCCAAGCCGAAATGAGGATCTTCATTCGCTCAGTGGCGACCCTGTCTCATTGGGGTGGATGTTTGTGATGCGGATGCGGCTTTTTCTTCTGCACATGTGGCTTAGGCTTTGCCTTTGCGACCGGCGCCGCTGGCTTCTCGTCCACGACGCATCCCTGGTTGGTGAAATGCATGCCATCGCCGCACGTATAATCAACGGAGTGAAGCAGCGGTGAACGTGGCATCTCCACGCCCGGGAGAGGCATAGCCTCAGCAGCAGAAAACCCGACGCTTCCTGAGAGCGTCAATGCAAGAACAGCGGACATTATCCTTATACGCACAATCAACCTCATGGACACCGAGACGCAATGACGATGATGGAAAACAGGCGTTTTTATGGAGAAGCAATTGCGGCCGCGGAGCGTGCGTTCCGGTAATCCGCATCGGCTACCGAAGGCTGTGGTACAAAGCGCGAAAGGTGGCATCGGCCGGCGATTGGTCGTCGTGTGAGGGACTATCGGAAAAGAAAAAGGAACCGGCTCAATCGAAAACCGGTTCCTTCATTTTCAGCTATTTCGCTGAGAAAACTGGCTCCCCGGGCCGGATTCGAACCGGCGACCTGTCGATTAACAGTCGAATGCTCTACCGCTGAGCTACCAGGGAACATCGCGTCGCCGCGGTGTGAGTGGGCTAATACAAATGCTTTCCCGATTTGCCAAGCGGTTTTTTCAAAAAATTGTATTCCGCTTGCAATATTTACATGCATCCCCATTTCCTGTGGATGACCGAAGCGAACAAGACCAAGCCGGAAAGCCCTGGAAAAGCACGAAAGTTTGGTGTCGATCACGCCGCTAGCGAACTTGTTTTGGGTTCCTTTCGAATCCGCCTTCCCAAATCGCGGCTTGGCCGCCTTGGCATCGGTTTTGCCCTCCTCTTCGGTGGGACACTTGGTTTCCTGCCGATCCTCGGGTTCTGGATGCTGCCACTCGGCTTTCTGATACTCTCCAACGAACTGGCGATCGTCCGCCGCTGGCGGCGGCAGTTGTCCGTCTGGTGGGCAAGGAAGCGCCGCCCCGCCTCCTCCTGACCTTCACTTTATATATAATGCATTATGCGCCTTCTGCGCGGATAAGAAAACATTGGCCCGACATCGGCAGCGCGGGGGTCCGGTTGTCCCGTGTGAATTTACCTCTTCTGGATTAGCCTCCACGGGTTACAGCTGAGGCAATCCGGGATCCCTGCCCGACGGATCGTTCTTTCTTCCCGCTACCGAAATCCCGGATTTCCGGGCTTTTCCTGCCGTTTTCTCAGCGTTTCAGCAGCCTTTTCCGCGGCGTTTTCTCCTCACAACAAACTGTCACACAGCTTGTCTATAACGCCGCTGCCGCGGGACTATTCAGGGCCAACGGTTAGACCTTGAAAAGGAAGAGGGATTATGTCCAAACTCAATAATTATATTCGTATGCCGCTCGGTCGGCGCGGCCTGGCGGCCGTCGCAGCTGGCGTTGTCAGCCTTGCAATGGCTCTCCCCGCTGCAGCCGAGCCCACCAAATTTGAATTCTGGTACGGTGTGACCGGCCCGCTGTCCGACACCGTTCAGCAGATGTGCACCAATTTCAACAAGAGCCAGTCTGACTTCCAGATCGTCTGCGTCAGCCACGGCGACTATGCTCAGAACTTCCAGGACCTGATCGCTGCTTACCGCGCAAACAAGCAGCCGACCCTCGGCCAGGAAAACGAAATCACCACCGGCACCATGCTGCTGTCGGGCGCCGTGGTTCCCGCCCAGAAGATGATCACCGACGCCGGCTACAAGATCGACTGGAACAACTACCTCCCGGCCGTTCGCGCCTATTACCAGACCTCGAAGGGCGAACTGTATTCCATGCCGTTCAACTCCTCGACGGCTGTGCTCTACTGGAACCAGGACGCCTTCGCCAAGATCGGCAAGGACAAGGCACCTGCAACCTGGGAAGAAGCGCACGACGACGCCGTCGCCCTCAAGAAGGCCGGCTATGATTGCCCGATCGCTCTCGACATCTCGTCGGATGCCGTCTGGCAGGACATGGAACAGTTCCTGTTCGCCCATGGCGAGCCCGTCGCCACCAAGGACAACGGCTACAACGGCCTCGACGCTCAGGTGGTCTTCAACAAGTCCGCCAAGTTCGTGAAGTTCATCTCCGACCTGAAGGCTTGGACCGATGAAGGGACCGTCGTCCTGAAGAACGCCAAGGCTGGCGAATCGACCACGGCCGCTTTCGCAGCCGGCCATTGCCAGATGGAATTCGAGTCGGTCGCTTCGCACTCCGGCATCGGCAAGACTGCCGCTCCGGACATGCACTGGAGCACCGCAGTTCTCCCGATCTATGCTGGTACCGAGCGTCATAACGCCGTCGTCGGCGGCGCTTCGATCTGGGTTCTGAAGGGCAAGTCGGAAGCCGAATACAAGGGCGCTGCCGCGTTCCTGAACTGGCTCTCCCAGCCTGAGCAGGCGCTGTTCTGGTCGACCAACACCGGCTATATCCCGGTCACGAAGACCGGCTACGACTACCTCGTAAAGTCGGGCTTCTACGACAAGGCGCCTTACAAGGGTCGTGAAGCCGCCATCCATGCACTGAACGACAGCAAGCCTGCTCAGTACGGTGGCATTCGTCTCCTCTCAATGCCGCAGATCCGCGTCGAAGTCGGCAACGCCTTCGCAGCGATCTTCTCGGGCAAGACCCCGGTTCAGCAGGCACTCGACGAAGCTGCCCAGCGTTCCAACGACGATCTGGCCAAGGCTGCCGCTCCGTACAAGGGCCAGGCTTTCCCCTGATCCCTGCTTTAGAAATCGTACTCACGGCCGGGTTCGCCCCGGCCGTGTTTTCCTGAACGGAGCATTTCGGTTTTGAGTGGATCAAGGCCATTGCTCTCAATTTTTTGGTTTGAGGTGCCGCTTGACCGCTGTCGATACCCAGTCCTTGGGCTCTGCTGGAGCCTCTACCGCGCCGACCACGGCAAAGGCGCCCGCGAAGGCCGCCAAGTCTTCGACGCAGAAGCGCGCCATATTCAAGAATAATTGGCTGGGCTTTGCCTTTGCCGTGCCGCAGCTTCTGCTCGTCTTCACCTTCTTTTACTGGCCGGTCAGCCAGGCGGTCTATTGGGCCTTCACGTCGCAAAGCCCCTTCGGCGGCAGTAATGACTGGGTGGGGTTCAGCAATTTTCAGTCGATCTTAAGTGACTCGGTCTATTGGGATTCGATCGTCCGCAGCTTCGTCTTTGCCGGGCTTTCGACGGGCATTTCGATGGGCATCGGCCTGACCATGGCGCTTCTTGTCGATCGCGAGCTTGCCGGCAGCAAGATCTACCGCTCGGTGCTGGTATGGCCATATGCCATCGCCGCCCCGGCGCTCGGCCTCGCCTTCCGCTTCATGCTTGCGCCAGAGGCCGGAGTGCTGGCCTTCGTCAACCATATCTGGCCAGGCATATGGGACCCGTCCCTCAATGGCAACCAGGCGATGGGATCCATCATTTTCGCCTTTTCCTGGAAATATATAGGTTACAACTTCATTTTTATGCTGGCGGCGCTGCAGGCCATTCCGCGCTCGCTGATCGAAGCCAGCGCCATGGATGGCGCGCGCCCGTTGCGGCGCATGTTCGACATCCAGATTCCGCTGCTGACGCCGACCCTGTTCTTCCTGCTGGTGCTCAACATCACCGACAGCTTCCAGGACTCGTTCGGCATCGTGGATATCATGACGGGTGGCGGACCCAACCGCGCGACCAATCTCATGGTCTACAAGATCTATTTCGACGGCTTCAAGGGCCTCGACTATTCAGGTGCGGCGGCGCAATCGATCATTCTGATGGCCATCGTCATAGGCATCACCTTCTTCCAGTTCCGCTATATCGAGCGGCGCGTACATTATAATTGAGATAGCGATGATCGAACGCACTCCCATCTTCAATATCATCAGCCAAGTCCTCTTGTTCCTGGGACTGCTGCTGGCGGTCTTTCCGTTCGCGATCGTGCTGATCGCCGCGACCCATAATATCCGCGACGTCAACATGGTGCCGATGCCGCTTTGGCCGGGGCACGATCTTTTTGCCAACGTGGCGGAAGCGTGGACGCGGGGGAATTTCGGCGTGAAGATCACCAACAGCGTCATCTTCGCCGCAGGCACGGCGATCGGGAAGGTGGTCGTTTCAGCCATCACCGCCTATTCGATCGTCTATTTCGGTTATCGCGGTCGCATGCTGATCTTCTGGCTGGTTTTCGTCACGCTGATGCTGCCCCTGGAAGTACGCATCGTGCCGACCTACGCGGTGGCTGCGAACGTGCTTTCGCCCTATCAGGGCCTGCTCGACATTACCGGCATCACCTGGCTGGTGAACACGCTGACGGGCGTGCAGATCAGCCTCAATTTCGGCCTGCTCGATTCCTATGTCGGCCTGATCCTGCCGCTTGTCGCGACGGCGACCGGCACCTTCCTCTACCGCCAGTTCTTCCTGACCCTGCCGGACGAGCTGGTCGAAGCGGCTAAGATGGATGGCGCTGGGCCTCTGCGCTTCTTTTGGGACATGATCCTGCCCCTCTCGCGCACCAACATCGCGGCGCTGTTCACCATCATGTTCGTCCAGACCTGGAACGAATATCTATGGCCGCTGCTGGTCACCACCGACCCGGCCAAGCGTGTCGCGACGGTCGGCCTGCTCGACGTCGTGCCAGGCCCCGATGCCACCCCGGACTGGAATGTCGCCATGGCTGGCGCGCTCCTCGTCATGATACCGCCGCTGATCGTCGTCGCTCTGACCCAGCGACTCTTCGTCCGCGGGCTGGTCGCCACGGAAAAGTAAGGACAAAACACGAAGTGCAGCTTTTTACCAATGGCGGGCACTGTGCCCGCCATTTCCTTTTTCCGTATTGCTTTCTGTTCTGGCAAGACAACTCCTGACTGGCCTCCGCCAAAGGTGAAGATCTATCCCGCTCGCAATATAAAAAGCCGCCGAGGTTTCCCTCGGCGGCGCATAAAATATTAAAACCTTAGAAAAGTGCTTTCAGAAAATTCTTAAGAGGCCAGTTCCTTGACCCGCTGGGTTTCCTGACCCAGGTCGAGGCGGAGGCCAGTTTCATTCGAGAAGAGATGGATATGCTGCGACGGCAGTTGCAGCGCGATCGGCTGGCCGATTTCGCCCGAGGTATGGTCCGTGACCGCAATGGCGAAGTTCGAGCCGTTGATATCGGAGTGGATCACCCGGCCGGCACCGAGCTCCTCGACGAAATCGACCGTCGCCGGAACGCTGCCGGGCGTGCCGACGGGAACCATACGGGCGTGCTCCGGGCGAATTCCCAAGGCGACAGCCTGACCGGCATGCGGCTTGCCGAGCGATGCGTCGACGGGGATCGGAATGCCGTCGAAGATGAAGTGCTCGCCATCAGCCGAAAACTTCCCGTCGAGGAAGTTCATTGCGGGCGACCCGATGAAGGAGCCGACGAAGCGAGTGCGCGGCGTGTTGTAGATTTCGAGTGGCGTGCCGACCTGTTCGACGTTGCCCTTATACATGACAACCAGCTTATCGGCGAGCGTCATGGCTTCGACCTGATCGTGCGTCACGAAAACCGAGGTTGCCGAAAGACGCTTGTGCAGGCGGCGGATTTCGACGCGCATCTGGACGCGCAACTTGGCATCGAGGTTGGAGAGCGGTTCGTCGAACAGAAACACTTTCGGCTCTCGGATGATGGCGCGGCCCATGGCGACGCGCTGGCGCTGGCCGCCGGACAATTCGGCCGGCTTGCGCGTGAGATATTCCTCAAGGCCGACGATGCGCGCCGTTTCGGCGATCCGCCGGTCGCGCTCTGCCTTGGGAACACCTGCGACCTTCAGAGCGTAGCCCATGTTCGCAGCGACATCCATGTGCGGATAAAGCGCGTAGTTCTGGAAGACCATGGCGCAGCCACGGTCGCGGGGCTCGAGCTGGTTGACCACCTTGTTGTCGATGATGATCTCGCCGCTGGTGATATCCTCGAGACCGGCAATCATGCGCAGGAGGGTGGACTTGCCACAGCCAGACGGCCCGAGGATCACAACGAATTCGCCCGACCGAAAATTCAAGTCTACGCCGTGGACCACCGCGTTGCGGCCATATGCCTTGCGTACCTGCTCAATCCGGATCTCTGCCATAATGATCTTCCTTGTCCGTCAATTCGCAGGACTGCTAGCGAACTACCATTACAACACGGTGACAAGCACCGTCATTATTGCGGTGCACAAGGGCGCTTGGCGCCCTGTGGCATTCAATCCCGGGAAATTCGCAATTGCCGGGAACCTTTGATCCAATTCTCTCGTATTTGCGTAACATACGCGAGAGGAAAATCAGGGAGGCACGCAGCATTGACAAACGCCACGCAGAAACCGGTTATCTTGTGGTTCCGAAAGGACTTGCGGCTCGCCGACAATCATGCCCTGCAGCATGCTTGCGGCCTGAAACGTCCGGTCGTTCCGCTTTATATCCGCGAGCCTGATGGCCACGGTACCGGGCCGCTCGGCGCCGCACAATGCTGGTGGCTGCACCATTCGTTGACAGCTCTGCGTGAAAGCCTCCAAACCCGCGGCAGCGACCTGCTATTTCTCACCGGCGATCCCTTGGCAACCATAAGGAAGCTGGTCGACGAAACGGGTGCCGATACCGTGCTCTGGAATCGGCGTTATGATCCTGCGGGGATTTCCTGCGATCTGCGCATAGAGGAAGAGCTTCGAAAGGCAGGCGTCGACGTTTCCAGCTACGCGGGACAGCTGCTTCATGAACCAACCAGGCTGCTGACAGGAGGCGGTACGCCCTATCGCGTCTACACGCCTTTCTGGCGGGCGCTGGAAAAGGCCGAGGAGCCCCACGAACCGGTCACACCACCGCACAGGATTTCAACGCCGAAATCGTGGCCGAAATCCGAATCCCTCGCAAGCTGGGGCCTGTTGCCGAGCCGGCCAGACTGGGCTGCATCCTTTTCCGAACAATGGCAGCCAGGCGAGGATGCCGCGTTGAGACGGCTCGACGATTTCATCGCGGAGACGCTGAAAGACTATACGCAGGGGCGCGATTTTCCCGCCAAGCCGGCAACCTCTATGCTTTCCCCGCATCTGGCACTTGGCGAAATCTCCCCTGCCCGCGTATGGCACGCGACGCGAGGATTGTCGGAGACGATACCTCGAAACAATATCACGCATTTCCGCAAGGAACTCGCTTGGCGGGAATTCTCCTATTACCTTCTCTTCCACTTTCCGCACCTGCCCTACGCCAACTGGAACAATCGGTTCGACGGCTTTCCCTGGCGGTTCGATTCCCGGCTCTTCAGTGCCTGGAGGCGCGGACAGACCGGCTATCCGATCGTCGATGCCGGGATGCGGCAACTATGGACGCATGGCTGGATGCACAATCGGGTGCGGATGATCACGGCTTCCTTCCTGATAAAGGATCTGTTGATCGATTGGCGCCGCGGCGAAGCGTGGTTCCGCGATACGCTCGTTGATGCCGATCCGGCCAACAACGCCGCGAGCTGGCAGTGGGTAGCCGGCTCCGGCGCCGATGCCTCGCCTTTTTTCCGCATCTTCAATCCGGTGCTGCAAGGCGAGAAATTCGATTCCGACGGGCGTTACGTCCGGGAATTCGTTCCTGAGCTTGCTAACCTGGAAGACAAGTATATTCACCGGCCCTTCGAGGCGCCGCAGTCCGCGCTGGACAAAGCAGGTATCGTGCTTGGCGAGAATTACCCGAACCCGATCGTCGATCATGCCGTCGCCCGCGACCGCGCGCTCTCGGCCTACAAGGCCGTTGCAGACGCAGCATAGGCAATAGGCACGATCTTCCTATTCGGCCGGATGCGCCGCCGTGCGAGGCGGCGTCTTTACCGGTGTGCTATTCCTGGCCGTAAATCGGCTGATGGCATGGAAATAGAGCCCGTATGGCAGCAGCCTCAGCAATTTCAGCTTAAACGTGAAGCTCTTCGGGAATGAGATCTCGAAGGCGGAGGACTTCAAACCGGCTGCGATCTCATCGGCGGCGACCTGCGCCGATATCAGGTTCGGCATTGGAAACTGGTTGCTTTTGGTCGCTTCCGTATCGACGAAGCCTGGTGTGATGAGCTGGACGCGAATGCCCAGCTTGTCCAGATCGAACTTCAGGCTCTCAGCCATGTTGATCAAAGCTGCCTTTGTCGCGCCATAGGCCGCACTTGTCGGCAGTCCGGCAAAGGCGGTTGCCGACGAGACGATGGCGACCTGCCCCTGCCCCTTCATCCTCATATGCCGCACGGCTGGGACCAGACAGTTGACGACGCCGGAAAGATTGACGGCAAAACTGCGTTCGAAATCGTCCCGGTTGAGGTGTGCACCATCGATCGGGACGTTGATGCCGGCGTTGAGGATCGCCATTGCAAGCGTTCCGTGCTGATACTCGATCGCAGCGACGGTGTGCTCCATGTCGCTCGCATTCGTCACATCACCATCGAGGACGATGATGCTGCCGGAAAGACCGGCGGCCTCAGCCTGAAGGTCCACCAGCTTCTCATGATTTCGAGCCGTCACCGCGACCTTGTAGCCCTCTTCGGCAAGCTTCAGCGCCAATGCCCGCCCTATTCCGGAGCTTGCTCCTGATATCCAGACAACTCCATGTTCGGGACGGGCAATGAAATCACGCATGGCTTGCTCCTCGGCGGGTTTTGATCAACACCAAGAGACGCCGGAAGGTTCCTGGCCGGCAGTTACAAACGGAAATATCACGTGATTGTGGCCGCTTTCAGCCGATGATGTCGCCGATCAGGCGCGTCAGCGAGCCGGTCAGTTTGATCGGTGCGTCCATGACCGAGAAGGCGATGCACGGGCGATCCTTCTCCGCCACCGGGCGATGATCGAGCGTCTCGTCGGCCACGGAAATGTCGCCGGGGCCGAAGCGGCCGCGATGGTCGTTAAAGGCGCCGTCGAGGATCAGGATCAACTCGGTCCCGTGGTGGGTATGGGACGGCAAGGCGCGGCCGGCCCTGATCCACATGAGATTGACTTCGCAGCCGTCAATATCCCCAAGCGGATATTCGCGAAAACCCGGCAACCGTCTGCGCCAGGGAATACCCTCGGACCGGAAACCCACGAAACGCCGAAGAGAGGGGGGAAATATCGCATCGTCTGGCAGCGCTCTGTCGTCAGCAACGGCTTCAGGTGGAGACGAGCGGAAGATCTCGGCGAGCCGCCTATCGCGCTCGGAGATTGGCGCCGGCTCGCTCTTTTCCAGCATCTCCCCTGCGAGGAGATCAAGGCCGCTCACCAGAAGACGATTAGCCGGCTTCATTTCCAGATGTGCGGCGACAAGTACGCGAGCAGGTTCGGGAAGCGCGCCGGCTACATAGCGCGCCATCAAGGCTTCAATCGTGTCGATGTGCTTGCGAACCATGTTCCCGCCGGTCACGCCTGCTCACGCGTCCAATATTTGTCTTTTGTCAATCATACGACGAAAGTCAATTACCGGATCACCCTAGGTGGATTGCGGCCCTGTCAATTCTGCGTAAGGCAAATTTTACCGCCTCGGCGAGCACCGGGGAACAGAATTTCTTGCCATAGCTGCCTTGTGAAGGGAAAAGACCGTTCTTACAGTAAGCCGAAACAGAAGGTAGATTCCCATGAGCGTCCACCCCTCCGTCCTCGAAGCAATCGGCAACACGCCGTTGATCAAACTCAAGGGTGCCTCGGAGGCGACCGGCTCGACCATCCTCGGCAAGGCGGAGTTCCTCAATCCGGGCCAGTCGGTGAAAGATCGTGCCGCGCTTTATATCATTCGCGATGCGGAACGCAGAGGCTTGCTCCGGCCGGGCGGCGTCATCGTCGAGGGCACGGCTGGCAATACCGGCATCGGGCTTACCCTGGTTGCCAAAGCGCTCGGATACCGGACGGTCATCGTCATTCCCGAAACCCAGAGCCAGGAAAAGAAAGATGCGCTGAAGCTGCTCGGCGCCGAGCTGGTCGAAGTGCCGGCCGTTCCTTACAAGAACCCCAACAACTATGTGAAGGTTTCCGGCCGCCTTGCGGAACAGCTGGCCAAGACTGAGCCGAACGGCGCCATCTGGGCTAACCAGTTCGACAATGTCGCCAACCGCCAGGCGCATATCGAAACGACAGCCAAGGAAATCTGGGCCGATACATCGGGCAAGATCGACGGCTTCATCTGCTCTGTCGGCTCGGGGGGAACGCTTGCGGGCGTCGCAATGGGCCTCAAGGCATTCAACAAGGACATCAAGATCGGCATCGCCGATCCGCAAGGTGCCGCACTCTACGAATTCTACAAGAACGGCGAATTGAAATCGTCGGGCTCTTCGATCACTGAAGGCATCGGCCAGGGGCGCGTGACCGCGAACCTCGAAGGCTTCACGCCTGATTTCGCCTATCAGATATCAGATGCCGAAGCCCTGCCCCATGTCTTCGACCTCGTCGAGCATGAAGGCCTCTGCCTTGGTGGTTCGACTGCGATCAACATTGCGGGCGCGGTACGCCTCGCCAAAGATCTCGGTCCCGGCCATACGATCGTGACCATCCTCTGCGACTATGGCAATCGCTATCAGTCCAAGCTCTTCAATCCGGATTTCCTGAAGTCCAAAGGCCTGCCCGTACCGGAATGGCTGACGACGAACTCCGATATTCCCGTTCCCTATGAAAGCGTAGCGTGACCTCATGCCCGTGAATGCCCTTTACCGTGACGACTTCTATCTTTCGACCGCGGAAGCGGTGGTGACGGCCATTCACGAGGACGGCGGCATCGAGCTCGATCAGACCTGTTTCTACGCCGCATCGGGCGGCCAGCCAGGCGATACCGGCTTCTTCGAGCGTGCGGACGGGTCGCGGATCATGCTTGGGCAGACGAAGCACGGGCCCGTCAAGGACATCATCATCCACGTGCCGCTCGAAGGCGAGCCGCAGCCGATCGTCGGCGAGAAACTGGTTCTGCATATCGACTGGCCGCGCCGTTACAAGCTGATGCGCATGCATACGGCCTGCCACTTGCTCTCCGTCGTCTGCCCCTATCCGGTCACGGGTGCTGCGGTCGGAGAGGATGAAAGCCGCATCGATTTCGACATGACCGACATCATCGACAAGGATGAAGTGACCGCCAAGCTGATGGCCCTCGTCAACGGGAACTATCCGGTCTATGTCCAATGGATCACCGACGAAGAGCTTGCGGCCAATCCCGACATCGTCAAATCCAAGAATGTCCGTCCGCCGGTGGGCCTCGGGCGCGTCAGCCTCGTGTGCATCGGCGAAAACTCTTCCATTGACAGCCAGCCCTGCGGCGGCACACATGTCTCGGAAACGCAGGAAGTCGGTTCCATCTACATTGCCAAGATCGAAAAGAAGGGCAAGGAGAACCGGCGCTTCCGCATCCGCTTCGGAACGCCCGGCGACGAAGCCTGATTTCAATTACGGGGAGAGAATATCATGAGCGAGACCAAGAGCCGCTTCGTCGTCTCTGCCGATTGGCTGCAGGAGCGCCTTGGAGCGCCTGATCTGCGCATCCTCGATGCTTCCTTCTACCTGCCCGCGCAAAAACGTGACGCCGATGCGGAATATGCCGCCGGCCATATTCCAGGCGCCGTCAGGTTCGATCACGACAAGATTGCCGATCATTCCACCAACCTGCCGCATATGGTGCCGTCGCCGGATGACTTCGCCAGCGAGGTCGGAAAGCTCGGTATCTCCGACACCGACACGATCGTCGTCTACGACGGCCCGGGCATGTTCGCCTCGCCGCGCATCTGGTGGCTGTTTTGCGTCATGGGCGCAAAGAACGTCTATGTGCTCGACGGCGGCCTGGATGGCTGGAAAGCCGAGGGTCGTCCCCTTGAGACGATCGTTCAGCAGCCGAAGGTGGCGACATTCACTTCGCATTTTGCGGCAGATCGGGTCGTATCGCTGGAGGCGATGCGCGATATCGTCACCAGCGAGGCGATGCAGATCGCGGATGCCCGCAGCGCCGGCCGCTTTGCCGCAACCGAGCCCGAGCCACGCGAGGGGATGCGGTCCGGCCATATGCCGGGAGCACGAAGCCTGCCGTCGGGCGTCTTTTCCAGCCAGGGCAAATTCAAATCGCTTCCCGAACTGAAGCAAACGATCGAGGACGCCGGCATCGACCTTTCCAAGCCTGTGGTCACAAGCTGCGGCTCCGGGATCACCGCCGCCATCATAACGCTGGCCCTGGAATCGCTCGGCCATACGGATAACAAGCTCTATGACGGCTCATGGTCGGAATGGGGCAGCCGCTCCGATACCCCCATCGTGACCGGCCCTCCGACCCCGATCAAAGCCTGACCCATGGCACTGAAACCCCCGTCGTCGCTCAAGGTCCATATTACGCGCCTGGAAATGACCGCGCCGCCGAAGGCAAGCCTGCCGGTGCCCGTCAACATCCAGACGGCGATCATGCGCGCGCCCGCAATACCGCTTTCCTTCTATCGCTACCTCTATCGTCAGGTCGGTGCGCGCTGGCACTGGGTCGATCGGCTGAGAATGAGCGACGAGGATCTGGCTGCGATCGTGCATGACAAGCGCAACGATATCAGCGTGCTCTACGTCAACGGTGCTCCGGCCGGCTTCTTCGAGTATTTTCGCGACGACGAAGATACGATCGAACTCACCCATTTCGGCCTCATGGAACATGCGCTGGGACTCGGCATCGGCAAATGGTTCCTGCTGCAGGCACTGTATTCGCTATGGGTGCTCAACCCGACGCGCGTGATTACCACGACAAACAATCTCGATCATCCGCGGGCGCTTCAGCTCTATCAGATGTTCGGCTTTTCCCCCGTCTCGACCGGCCATGGCATTGTACGGCCGCTTAGCGACAAGGAATTACTGGAACTGGTGAAAAAGGGATGATTCCGGGCAGCGGTCGTCAAAAGACGGAAACAAAGTCAGACTAAGTGATTGCGCTTTATTTAGGGAGCACAATCATGAGTTTTGCCTGGTTCTCACCAAAGGTCGAAAAACGCAAAAGCCGGATCGAGGGGACTGGACTGGTCTCGATCGAAGCCATCGCTGCCGGCGAGCTGATCGTCGTCAAAGGCGGCCATATCTTCGAAAGGGCCGAACGCGACGAAATCGGCAAGACGCTCGGTCCATCGGAAATCCAGATCGACCATCATCTCTTCATCGGTCCCTCACACACGCACGAGCGGGACGCTGCGATGATGTATCTCAACCACTCATGTGACCCGAATGTCGGCGTTCGTGGCCAGATATCGTTCTTTGCCATGCGGGATATCGAAGCCGGAGAAGAATTGGCGTTCGATTATGCGACCGGCGACAATGACGACTGGATCATGGATTGCCGGTGCGGCGCGTCCGATTGCCGCAAACGCATCACCGGCCAGGATTGGCGCCTTCCGGACCTGCAAAGAAAATATCGCGGATGGTTTTCCGATTACCTTGCTCGCGAGATTGACGAAAGCAATCGATCCTGACTGGATTGACCGGCAATATATGGCGCAATAGCGTCACCTCGCTCCATTTCCAAGGTTTATGAAATATGCCTGATCCCGTCATTGCGATTTCCGATCAGCCGTCCGACGAAGATCGCCGTGCGATCTTTAATCCTCTGATTGAATTCAATAAAGCCAATATTGAGGCAGATAGTTTCGAGCTGGTCGCCATCATGCTGAAGGACGACGCGGGACAATCCGTCGGCGGGCTTTGGGGAGAGCTCTACTACGACTGGCTGTTTGTGGAATTGCTGTTTGTTCCGGAAAGCCTGCGGGGAAAGGACTTTGGCTCGAAACTGCTTGGCGAGGCAGAGCGGATCGCAAAGGCCAAGGGATGCACTGGCATCTGGCTGGACACGTTCAGCTTCCAAGCGCCAGGCTTCTATGAGAAACACGGCTACGAGAGATTCGCCGCGCTGAAAAATTATCCGCGGGGAAAACAGCGCTTCTTTTTTCGCAAGATTTTCTGAAACTCCGACTCGTTCTGATGCATCAACCGGCGACTATCAAGGGCAGCGACACCGCGCTCTTCGCATGAAACGGGTGGCGGTCTGATGGCAATGGAGTGAATCTGACGGCAGACAACAAGGAGATCTGCCATGTCCGCTATCGCTTTCCATGCCATGCCCACCGCCGATGCCGAAGCCCTCTGGAATGGAGGTGTTGACGCCTATGGTCACCGGCCGGAGACGATGATCTCCGATGGCCCTGGCAATCCTTGCCGCCATTGCCTGCGGAATATCGACAAGGGCGAAGAGCTGCTTGTCTTTGCCTACCGGCCGTTTCCGGAGCTGCAGCCCTACGCAGAGACCGGCCCGGTCTTCCTGCATAAAGTGCCCTGCCGGCAGTACGAGGCCGAGGAGATCCTGCCGCCGGTGCTCGCCGGCAGCCGCGATTTCATCGTCCGCGGCTACGGCGACAACAATCGCATCGTCTATGGGACCGGCGCGGTCACGCCGACCGCGGATATCCCTGCCTACGCTCAAGAGCTGCTGACGAGGCCCGGCATAGCCTATGTGCATGTGCGCTCGGCGCGCAACAATTGCTACCAGTGCCGGATCGACAGGAACTGAAAACGAAAAAGCCGGCCGCGGAGAGGCGACCGGCCTTCTAAAACGTCAGCGCGATGGGATTTACGCGACGTTCAGAACGCTTTCAGGTGCGAAGGCCTCATAGCCCAGTGCTTCGGCAACCGGGCCGTTGGTGATGCGGCCCTTATGGACGTTAAGCCCGTTGCGAAGGTGTTTGTCCTCGGCGATGGCCCGCAGGCCACGGTCAGCGAGTGCCAGACCGTAATGGATCGTCGCGTTGTTCAACGCATGGGCCGAGGTGACCGGAACGGCGCCCGGCATGTTTGCCACGCAATAGTGGACGATGCCTTCGACCTCGTAGGTCGGTTCGGAATGCGTCGTTGCATGGGAAGTTTCGAAGCAGCCGCCCTGGTCGATCGCGACGTCGACAATGACGGCACCCTTCTTCATGCCGGTCAGCATTTCGCGGGTCACGAGCTTCGGTGCTGCGGCACCCGGGATCAGCACGGCGCCGATGACGAGATCGGCCGAGAAGACTTCCTCCTCGAGCGCCTGGATGCTTGAATAACGCGTATGGACACGGCCATTGAAGATATCATCGAGCTGGCGCAGGCGCGGCAGCGACTTGTCGAGGATGGTAACGTCGGCGCCGATACCGGCTGCCATCTTGGCAGCATGCAGGCCGACCACACCGCCGCCGATGACGGTGACCTTGCCGGGAAGAACGCCCGGCACGCCGCCGAGCAGGATGCCGAGACCGCCATTCGCCTTCTGAAGCGCGGTGGCACCCGCCTGGATCGAGAGACGACCCGCAACCTCAGACATCGGCGCCAGCAGCGGTAGACCACCGCGCTCGTCCGTTACGGTTTCATAGGCGACGCCGGTGACGCCCGAGGCCAGCAGGCCCTTCGTCTGTTCCGGATCCGGCGCGAGATGCAGGTAGGTGTAGAGAATCTGGCCCTCGCGGAGCTGCGTCCATTCGGACGGCTGCGGTTCCTTGACCTTCACCACCATGTCGCACTTCTCGAAGATTTCCTTGGCCGTGGCGACGACCTTGGCGCCCGCCGCAGCATAGGCCGCATCATCCGCGCCAATGCCGGCACCGGCCTTGGTCTCGACCCAAACCTCGTGGCCATGGGCGACGTATTCGCGGACAGACGCCGGCGTCAGGCCGACGCGATACTCGTGATTCTTGATTTCCTTCGGGCAACCGACGCGCATTCTCGTTCCTCTCTTCCGTCTGTCCGCTTTGCGGATCATCGATGCCGGAATGAAACCATCGACTTGACGAAATGTCCTTGCAAAGAAGATTTGCCGACAAGCGATTTTTCAACGATTATTGCGTGGAACGGAAAATTTTCGAAGGATCTTCGAATGCCTGAGCTAGATGCCATCGATCGTGCGATTTTGCGCACGCTTCAAAGCAATGCCCGCATTACCAACGCCGATCTGGCGGCAAAGGTCGGCCTCTCCCCGTCCGCCTGTTCGAGGCGTCTCGACATACTCGAAAAGGACGGCACGATCGGAGGCTACCACGCCCGGCTTTCGCACAAGGCGCTGGACTACAAGATGATCGCCATCGTGCACATCTCGCTGTCGGGGCAGTTCGCGAAGACACTGTCGGAATTCGAAACCGCGGTGAAACGCTGCCCCAATGTCCTGGTCTGCTACCTGATGTCGGGAGAGTACGACTACATTCTGCGGGTGGCCGCCCGCGATCTGGAAGACTATGAGCGGATCCATCGGGATTGGCTGTCGGCGCTGCCGCATGTGGTGAAGATCAATTCCAGTTTCGCGCTTCGGGAAATCATCGATCGGCCGAATGTCGGCCTCTGACGCCTTGCAAGGCGCAGGGAATCCTGCCTAGCTCACGAGATTGGGGAGTGAGGCGACTAAACAAGAAATGGCGGCAAAGACCAAGGGGTATGTGTTTGTCCTGATGGCGCTGACCATCTTTTCGGCGCAGGACGGAATATCGAAGCATCTTGCCGGTGCCTACCCGCCGGTCTTCGTCGCGATGATCCGTTACTGGGCCTTCGCTGCTTTCGCTCTGCTGCTGACGGCGCGCGCTCGAGGCGGTTTTTCCTCGGCGATTCAGAGCAAAAAACCGTGGCTGCAGGTCGCGCGCGGGCTGTTGCTCGCAAGCCAGATCGTCACGACCATTACCTCCTTCGTCATTGTCGGTCTTGCGCATTCGCAGGCGATCTCCTGCGCCACGCCGCTGATCATCGCGCTGCTCTCCATGCCACTGCTCGGCGAACAGGTGGGCTGGCGGCGCTGGACGGCTATCTACTTGGGCCTCGCCGGTGTGCTCCTGATCCTGAAGCCGCAAGGCGAAGGCTTCTTCGACGTCAAAGCGCTGCTGCCGCTTTTCGCCGCTCTGCTCTTCGCCTTCTACGTTATCGCTACACGCCTCGTCAGCCGCTACGATTCTCCGAGTACGAGTTTCTTCTATACCGGCATTGTGGGGGCCGCTGCCATGAGCCTGATCGGCCCCTTCTATTGGACATGGCTTCAAGGGTGGGATTGGGCATGGATGGCGATCGTCTGCGCGACCAGCATCACCAGCCATTACTTCCTGATCCGCGCGTATGATCTGCTCGACGCCTCTGCCGTGCAGCCACTCACTTATATCCAGCTCGTTTATGCCTCAATCATCGGCGTGACGGTTTTCGGCGAGACGCTCAACATCAACATGGTAATCGGATCGGTCATCGTCGTGGCTGCCGGCGCTTTCACCGTATGGCGCGAACATGTAGTCGCGCGCGGGAAAGCCAGATCGGCCTGACCACTGGGCAGACCTGTGCCATTTCAACGAACCGATCCAATTTTACCGATCGTCCTAAACGCGTTTCAACGGAAGCCTGATATTCATTTCGATGTACAACTCAGTCATCGGAACCAGGTCATGCTGACGACTATTGCGCCAACCGCGCCAAACAATTCGAAACTGAACACGCGACGCTCTCAGCGTAGCCGCGCTCGCATCATGGGTAAGGTACATTACCTGACCAAAGCTGTGACAGGCCGCATCATCAATATCTCGCCGATCGGCGTCGCGCTCGATCTGCAAACGCCGATCCATGCTGCGGCGGGAAGCAAGGTGCGTGTCGAATGCGACGATATCGGCGCTCTCGACGGCATCATCCGCTGGACCCATAGCGGCCGGATCGGCATCGAATTCGATTCAAATTCGAATTCGGCGGCGCAGATCACTTCCTATTTCCGGTTTTTTCACAAGGAGATAAAGCCGGTATTGAAGCGCTGACAGCTAATACAGAATTGCGAGGGTTCCTTCGCAATACAACTGTCACTTAAGTGGTGCACTCCTTCCGAAATAATCCTAGTCTCCCTCGCGTTGAGGTAGACGATTATTCGAGGAGTGCCCCAATGTCTTCTATTTTAGATTTGCCCGCCATGTCCCGCCGCTCCCTGCTGCAAGGTCTCGGCGCCACTGCCGCTCTGGTCATGCTGCACCCGTTCGCAGCCCGCGCCGCCGCCAACCAGGCGCATTTGCGGCTGATGGAAACGACGGATATTCACGTCAACGTTTTTCCCTATGACTATTACGCGGACAAGCCGAACGACACGATGGGCCTGACGCGCACCGCGACGATCATCGACAATATCCGCTCTGAGGCCACCAACTCGCTGCTGATCGACAATGGCGACGTACTGCAGGGCAACCCGATGGGCGACTACATGGCCTATCAGCATGGCATGAAGGATGGCGACGTCCATCCCGTCATCAGGGCGATGAACACGCTCGGCTACGAAGTCGGCACGCTCGGAAACCACGAATTCAACTACGGCCTTGATTTCATGTTCAAGGTGCTCGGCGGCGCAAACTTCCCCTTCGTCTGCGCCAACCTGACGCGCGGCCAGCTCGCAGCCGATCCGAAGGATGACCAGCTATTCTTCAAGCCCTACCTCATCCTTGAAAAGAAGATCAAGGACGGCGCCGGCAACGAGAACACGATCAAGATCGGCTTCATCGGCTTCGTGCCGCCGCAGATCATGCTCTGGGACATCAAGAACCTTGAAGGCAAGGCGCAGACCCGCGACATCGTCGAGGCTGCCAAGGCCTGGGTTCCGGTCATGAAGGAAGAAGGCGCCGACATCGTCATCGCCCTTTCCCACTCCGGCATCGACGGCTCCGGCCCTGCCGACAAGATGGAAAATGCCTCGCTCTACGTTGCCGCCGTCGACGGCATCGACGCGATCTTCACCGGCCACCAGCATCTGGTCTTCCCCGGTCCGAAGACCTGGGACGGCATCAAGGGCGCCGATCCGGTCAAGGGCACGCTACAGGGCAAGCCGGCCGTCATGGCAGGCTTCTGGGGTTCGCATCTCGGCCTGATCGACCTTCTGCTCGAAAAGGACGGCAAGAGCTGGAAGATCGTCGACTTCACCTCCGAAGCCCGGCCGATCTACCATCGCGACGCCAACAAGAAGATCGTCGCCGACGTCGCCGACAAGAAGGAAGTCGCCGACGCCGCCAAGACCGAGCATGAAGCGACGCTTGCCTATGTTCGCACCCCCGTCGGCAAGACCTCGGCACCGCTCTATTCCTACTTCGCGCTGGTTGCCGACGATCCGTCGGTGCAGGTCGTGTCGCAGGCGCAGACCTGGTACATCAAGGATATGCTGAAGGAAACGCAGTACAAGGATCTGCCGATCCTGTCGGCAGCGGCCCCCTTCAAGTGCGGCGGCCGCAACGGCGTCGACTATTACACCGACGTTCCGGCCGGCAACATCGCCATCAAGAACTGCGCCGACCTCTATCTCTATCCGAACACGGTCCAGGCCGTCGTCATCAACGGCGCGCAGGTCAAGAACTGGCTGGAAATGTCGGCCGCCATGTTCAACCAGATCCCGGCAGGTTCCAAGGACGCGCCGCTGCTCAACGACAGCTTCCCGTCCTTCAACTTCGACGTCATTGACGGCGTCACCTATCAGATCGACCTGTCGCAGCCGCGCCGCTTCAGCGATGACGGCAAGGTGGCCAATGCCGATTCGAACCGCATCCAGAATCTTCAGTTCGAAGGCAAGCCGATTGATCCGGCACAGAAATTCCTCGTCGTCAGCAACAACTACCGCGCTGGCGGCGGTGGCAACTTCCCGGAAATCGCAGCCGACAAGGTCGTCTATCAGGCTCCGGACACCAACCGCGACGTGATCGTTCGTTATGTCCACGACCAGGGCACGATCAACCCGACCGCCGACGGCAACTGGACCTTCAAGCCGATGCCGGGCACGACTGTTGTCTTCGAAAGCTCGCCCAAGGCCAAGGATTTCATCGCCGACGTCAAGACGGCGAAGATCGAGGACGCCGGTGAAGGCGCCGAGGGCTTCCACAAATTCCGTCTGGTGCTCTAGTAGCGCCAGCCGCGACAAAGGAAATGGGCGCCTCGGCGCCCATTTTTCATTCTGCTGGAATTTTCATTCTGCTGCGATCGCCGCCGGTCGTCTCAACTCGCCAGCCGCAAGCATGGTCTTGAAGTCGGCATGGTTCGGGCAACCGGAAAGCTTGCTTGTGAAAGCATCGATCATCCAGGCTGCGGCGGGGCCAGGCGGAGCCGACAGCCTTCTCATCGCATAAATCGGATACTCACCCTGCTCATAGGCATCGAGATCGAGCTGGACCAGCCGCCCCTTCTGCAGATCGTCATACATTACCGAAACCGGCAGGCCGCCCCAGCCGAGGCCACCGCGGATGAGATGATGCTTTGTCGCGATATCGCTGACATGCCAGGTTTTATAGGAAAGCACGTTGAAGGTGCGGCCATTGGTCAGGCCTGACGCATCGGTCACGACAAGCTGCGTTTCGTCGCGGACATCGGCAAGCGTGAGCGGTCTCTTGATCTTCGCGAGCGGATGGCCGGGCGCGGCCACCGGCATCATGAAGGAATGGCCGATACGTTCGGTGACAAGGGAATCGTCCTGGCGAAGAAGCGCGCCACCGATGCCAATCGTCGCCTTGCCGCTCAGAACCTGATTCATCACTTCGCCAAGCTCGCCGACATCAAGCCGCAGCGAAACTGACGGAAACCGATTGCGAAACTCATTCAGCACGGCGACCATGGCGTCTATCGGCACCATGACGCTTATGGCAACCGCGACTTCGGCCTCGAGCCCGTCCTTGAGCCCCTTCACGCGGGCGCGCATGACCTCGAGATCGGAAAGTATGCGGCGCGCATCCTCAAGGAGCGCCCTGCCCGCTTCCGTCAGTTTCGGCTGACGTGCGCCCGAGCGTTCGAAGAGCGGAACTTCGACCTGTGCCTCGAGATTGGCAATCGTGTAACTGATGACCGATTGGGCGCGGTTAAGCAATCGCGAGGCTGCTGAGAAGCTGCCGGTCTCGGCAACGGTCATGAAAACCTGCAATTGGTCCAGTGTTGGGTTGGGAACCATGCTCTATCCATTCCATCGATAATTTCGATCCATATTATCACAGTTTTTTCGATAGTCATGCAAGCCTATTTCTTACCTCGAAAGGCGGCCGATTCCCTGCTTCGGTCGACTAACCCATTCGAAAGGAACAGGTTTCATGTCCTCCATTCTTCTTTTGACTTCCAGCCCCCGCGCTGAATCGCTCTCCACCACTATCGCTGTGGAACTCGCCGAGAAGCTCAAGGCGCAGAACCCTGCCAACTCGCTCGTTCGCCGCGATCTCGCAGCTTCGCCGCTGCCGCATATCAACGAAGCCTTCACGACCGCGATCCGCAAGCCGGCTGACGCTCACAGCGCCGAAGAAGCTGCCGCATCGAAGGCATCCGACGCTCTGGTCGACGAGCTGCTGGCCGCTGATACGCTGGTGATCGGCACCGGCCTCATCAACTTCAACATCTATTCCTCGCTGAAGGCTTGGATCGACCACGTCGTGCGCGCCGGCCGCACCTTCTCCTACACCGAGAACGGTCCTGTTGGCCTTGCCAAGGGCAAGAAGGCTTACATCGTTCTGGCTTCCGGCGGCGTATATTCCGAAGGCAGCCCGGCTGCGGCACTGAACCATGCCGTTCCGTACCTGAAGTGGATCCTGACCTTCATCGGCATCACCGATGTTGAAACCGTCTATGTCGAAGGCCTTGCCATGGGTCCGGAAGCTGCCGAAAAGGCAATCGTTGCCGCCAAGGCTCGTACCGAAGAACTCGCTCGCGCCGCTTAAGCCCCCAGGGGACGCTGAGCTTGAAACGGTCGGCATTCGCCGGCCGTTTTTTATGCGTCTGACTTCGTTGGCACCATATCCTGCAGCACGGCGGTCACCGATTTCAGAATTTCTTCCGACAGTGCCGGATCGGTGGCGATCCGCGCAAAACCAACGGCGCCTGCCATCGCGGAAAGCGTAAGGATTGCCTTGCTGCGCGCCGCCACGCTGTCCTTGCCGCCCAGGCGGTCTGCCATCACATCGATGTTGATCTTCATGCGTTCGGTGGCAATCTCGCGCGTCTTCGCATCGCTTCGAGCGAGCTCCCCATTGAGAGCGCCGAAAGCGCATCCTTCGCCGGGATCATCGCGATGCCGGGTGCTCAAATAGGAAGCGATATAGTCCGCCGCCCCGACCTCCACCGGCGTTATTCCCTTCTCGGCCAGCCGCTTTTCCCAGCCGCGGAATGCCGCATCCATTGCCTCTGCCACCAGCTCGTCGCGGGAGGCAAAATGCTTGTAGAAGCCGCCGACGGTGAGGCCGGCCTCCTTCATCAGATCGGCAACGCCGACGCCTTCCAGCCCTTCCTCGCGCAGCCGCTTGGCGGCGATCTCGACGATGCGTTCGTGGGTGCGCTGCTTTTCGACTTGGGAATGTCCCATCACAAAACTCCGTCCAGACCTTGACAAATGTGGATTACAATCATAATCCTTATTCTGGAAAGCAATCATAATCCAGATTACCGATTTTTCCAAGAGGACACGACAATGCGCTTGAAGAACAAAGTAGCCATCATCACCGGCGGAAACAGCGGCATCGGCTTTGCCACCGCCCGCGTCTTCCTGAACGAAGGCGCCAAAGTCGCCATCACCGGCCGCAATCCGAAGACACTCGCCGAAGCGGCGGAGGCCCTGGGCGGCGGCGTGCTGACATTGCAGGTTGATGTCAACGACGCAAAGGCCATGGAAGACGCGTTTGCCAAGGCGACCGCCGAACTCGGCAAGCTTGATATCGTTTTTGCCAATGCCGGCATTCCCGGCGCGACGCCGCTTGGGCAGACCTCTGTCGAGGCCTTCGAAGCGATCGTGCGGACCAATTTCACCGCGGTGTTCTTTACGGTTCAGGCCGCTCTTCCCCACCTCAACGACAATGCATCCGTCATCCTGAACGGCTCGGTCCATGCAGTGCTCGGCATTCCCGGCTACTCGGCCTATGCCGGAACGAAGGGCGCCGTGCGCGCGATGACTCGCAACCTCGCCTCGGAACTCGCGCCGCGGGGCATCCGCGTCAATCAGGTAACGCCGGGCGGCACGCGCACGCCCATCTGGAATCCTTCCGCGCCGACGAGAGAAGAGATGGATGCGCTGGAAGCGCGGATCGGTGGCCTCAGCCCACTTGGACGCATGAGTGAAGCGGACGAGATCGCAAAGGCCACGCTCTACCTCGCCTCCGACGATTCGCTCAATGTCAGCGGCATCGAAATCACGGTCGATGGCGGCGCGACGGGCGCTCCTTCGGGCGCAAAGATTTTCCGCCAGTGAGATAGCTGCATTATCAGGATTGAAGGCCGCCCAAAAGGCGGCCTTTTCCTTCAGGCGGCGGCCACCTTGCCATTCTGCCCGACGACGCAATTGCGGCCGCACTTCTTGGCCTGATAAAGCCGGTCATCAGCCACCGCCAGCAGGCCGTTGAAACTGACTGAATCAGGCCCCAGCGTTGCGACGCCAATGCTGACGGTGATGGGTTGACCTTCGAGATTGCGCACCGTACCGGCGACCTGCCAGCGAAGATGCTCGGCGAGCAGCAGGCCTTCGGCATGATTGGTGCGCGGGCAGAGAACCACGAACTCCTCGCCGCCAAAACGGAACAGGCGATCGGTCGGGCGCAAGACAGTTGCAAACTGGCTGGCGACTGCTTTCAACACTTCGTCGCCTTCCAGATGACCGAAGCGGTCGTTGACGTCCTTGAAATTGTCCGCGTCCAGAAGAAGCACAGTCATTGTCTCTTCGCGTTCCAAGCTATCGCGCACGAGCTGAGGTCCATCCAGTTCCATGCTGTTGCGATCGAGAACGCCGGTCAGCGTGTCACGGCCGCTCCGCGACAGAAGATCCTGGTAGCGCTCGCGAAATGTAAGGTCGTTGAACACATCGCTGATCGAGCGCTGGGCTAACGTGGCCCCGTGTCGCCGCACTGCGAACTGGTAAGCGGCGAAAAGCCCCGAATAGATGCAGACGGACAGCATCTTCGCAAGCCAGCCACCCCAGAAGACAGACAAGGGTACGCCGACGAAATAGTGAAGGACCGCAAAGAATCCGACCTGGTCAAAGGTCAAGAGCGCCAAGCCGGAGAGCATGAACCGCAGCACCACCCATCGCTGGATGAAACGCCCGAGCTTCTCGTAGAGCAGGATGATGCCGAGTGAATCGATATAGAGCAGCGCCGTGCCCCAGATCATCAGCCAGCCCATTTCGTTGAGGAAGCCAAAATCGGCCCCGCGACCGCCGGTCAGGTCGACTGGAATATGGAGCTGGAGGAACCATGCAATGCCGACGGTCATCAGATTGCCGAGGAACAGACCGTAGATCGGCTGGCGCACCGTTGCTGCATCTTCCTTCAGATACAGCATCAGGATCATCATCAACTTGCCGGCAAAAAAGACAGACGAACCGGGCGACACAATGCCGAAAGGCAATGCGACGTAGAAGACCGCGGCCAGATAGGTCTCCATGAAATGCATGACGCCGAGCGCAGTCAGGAAGACGCCGAGCCCAATACGATGTCTGAAATGCAGCAGCGTGACCATGATCGCGAAATAGGCGATCGCTTCCACGACGAACAAAGCCAGATTGAGCCTTTCCATCACACTGCCCGATCCCGTCCCGGTGCTCTATCATATCGCGCCGGCATATGAATAAACGCTAGGTGCTCGTTTAGGCCCTCCCAAACTTGAACAAGCGCGGCCTCTGGTTCCTTTAGGGCGAGTGCTAGTCGACGCAATACAACCGACCCCTGAAAACCATGGGGTCATTATTTCGTTTCAGACTTAAAAGAAAATGTGTGAAAGCGACGAACCGGCGCTTATCCATAGGATTCTTGGTTGCAACGACCTAGAGTTTACGCCACCAGCGCCTGAATCCCAGAGGAAAGGCGCAATCCTCAGACCTGACGGACTTTTTCGCCGTCACCGAACAGTGCTGGACCGTGCTGATCGATGATTTGCTGGGCTTTGCGGAAGGTGGTTTCCACGGCATCGTCGACCGAACTGAAGACGTCGGCGCGGATGAAATTGCGCACCAGCGTTTCTCCATTCACCTGCTTTTCGATCCTGCCGGCAAGCCGGAACTGGCTTCCCTCGCGCTGCGGGGTCGCAAATATCATGCAGTCCGCGTAGGCCTGCGATTGAGCAGGCGCCGCCTCTGCCGGCTTGGCAGCGCTGGTTGCTCCGGCGCCGCCACCAGTGAAGATCGAAAGGATATTGGACAAGATAGAAGCCATGTTTCGCCTTTAGCATGAGCGGCCGGGGCCGCAAAGGTCAAATGATCAGGTTCGCCAGGATCTCGTTTTCGGTAATGTCTTCGAAGCCAAGACCCGCACGCTCGAAATTGTCGGTCAGGTGCACAAAGTTATCCGGATCCTTCGTCTCGATACCGATCAGGATGGAACCGAAATTGCGCGCGCTCTTCTTCAGATATTCAAAGCGAGCGATATCGTCATCGGGGCCGAGCAGATTGAGGAAATCGCGCAGAGCGCCCGGGCGCTGTGCCAGGCGCAGGATGAAATACTTCTTCAGCCCGGCATAGCGCATGGCGCGCTCCTTGACATCGGGCAAGCGCTCGAAATCGAAATTGCCGCCAGAGACCACAGCAACGATCGTCTTGCCGGCGATGCTGTCGCGGCTCATGTCGGCAATCGCGGTCAAGGACAGCGCGCCGGCCGGTTCCAGAACTACGCCTTCGACATTCAACATGTCGGTAATGGTAACGCAGATCGCATTCTCCGGGATCAGCATCACCTGCTCGGCGGAGAAGCGCTTGAGCGCTGCAAAATTCAGGTCGCCGATGCGCGCCACCGCAGCTCCATCAACGAAATTATCGACCTTCGGCAGCGTCACCACGCCGCCTGCCTCGATGCTGCGCCTAAGGCTCGGCGCGCCGGCCGGCTCGGAGAAGGCGAAGGCTTGAGGCGGAAGAATGCCATCGAAATAGCCTGTGATCCCCGCAGCCAGACCTCCACCGCCAACGGGCATGACAACGAGATCCGGCAGAACGCCCTCCGGAAGCTGTTCAATGATTTCCGCGGCAACCGTTGCCTGGCCCTCGATGATATCAGCGTGGTCGAAGGGCGGCACCATGACGCCGTCTATGCGTTCCACATGTTCGCGGGCCGCCTGGTAGCACTGGTCGAAGAAATCGCCGAAGAGCTTGATGGTGATGAACTCGCCGCCGAAAATGCGCGTCTTGTCGATCTTCTGCTGCGGTGTCGTCACCGGCATATAGACCACGCCGGGGACGCCGAAATGCCGGCACACGAAAGCGAAGCCCTGCGCATGATTGCCGGCCGACGCGCAGACGAAGGTCTTGCCCGTGCCGCCCGATGCGATAACCTTACGGAAGAAATTGAAGGCACCGCGGATTTTATAGGATCGAACCGGCGAGAGATCTTCCCGCTTCAGCCAGATATTGGCACCGTAGCGGGCAGAAAGATGCTCGTTCAATTGCAGCGGCGTGGCCGGGAAAAGGCCACGCATGGCTTCCGTGGCACTGTCGACATCCTGTCTCGTCAAGGCTTCCGTCCGTCATTATCCAATTTGGGGTCTGCTATGACATGATCGGCGCCGGCAGACAAAGGTTCTTTGCGCGAAAGAGCTGGGCACGCCGTCCGTATCGGCCTGAGCCGACGGCGTTTCGTTGCAACTGTTTTCCTACGATCGCTTGCAGTTTTCAGGGGACAACCAGCAAAAGCCCCTAAAATCCATGCATTGACAGGAACGGCCCCGCTACCTTGAATGCCTGCAGCCATCATGATGATGGTCAGGGGCTCGCCGCGATCCAGATGATCGGGATTTGGCGGGCCTCGTTGTTTTTGATCCGGTCAAATCCATAACGGACAGCACCAGCAAGCAGCGTTGCCCTTATTCCGCCATCTGTCCGGCTAGTGTCGCGGCATGATCACAACGACACCTCTGCGCATTACAGCCTGGCTGCTTCTCGTCTTTATTTTCTTCGTCACCGTTTCCCCGATCGACCTTCGGCCCGCGACACTTACGAGCGTAAACATGGACCGGGCGACGGCCTATGCCCTCGCCGGATTGCTGTTCGCAATGGCCTATCCGCGAAGCTGGAAAACGGCGGCGGTTCTGCTCATTCTGGGAGCGGTCGGCTTTGAATTGCTGCAGGAGCTGCAACCGACGCGCCATGCCCGCATCGACGATGCCCTGGTGAAGGCTGCCGGATCCGCGCTGGGCATAGCAATAGGCTACGTCTGGAACCGCGTATTGCGGCGACAATAGGCAACCCATCCCTATCCTCACGTACTACCACCCGGATATTTTGGGTAAGTCTTATTGACCTGTCATGAACCAGGGTTTTTGCTATTTCCACGTGCGAAGGAACAGCCGATGGAAAATCACAACCCCGGTCAAAATAATGATGCCGTAGACGACATTCTCTCGCGGATCGAAGACGTTGCCGACTGGCTGAAACATGAAGCGCAACTGCTGGCAACACCTCCCGAACCGGAGAAAAAGGAGGTCTCGGTCCGACGCTACAGGGTCCCCGCCAGCGTCCGACTGCATCGCCGCCCGACATATCTTCTGCGGGGAACGTAACGGACGAAATGCCTCTGCCTGGAGCGCTGCGACAGGATTAGTAAAAGGGATTGGTGCGGACGACGGGGGTCGAACCCGTACAGCCAAGGCCGAGGGATTTTAAGTCCCTTGCGTCTACCAATTTCGCCACGTCCGCGCTGCGCCTGTATAGGCAGACAAATATCGCCCGGTCAACGACAAGTCTTGCCTCTCCTAAGATCGGCGGATGCAAAGCATTTTTAACCGAGCAACTGCCCGGACTTCGAAAGTGCGAAGTCCGGGCAGTCGATTTGTGCGATGAAAATAGACTGCCGCAAAACCGATATCGCGCGGCAGGCCAGGATCAGAACTTGACTGCGATGTTCGCCTTGACGCCGTTCGTGCTCGACTTGCCGGCAATCTGGCCCGAATAGGAGACACCGAAGGTCGCCTGCTTGGAAAGATTGACGTCGACGCCAGCATCCACTGCTAGGGCATCGCGAGCAACCGGCACGCCGTCGATCGAGAAGGCATCGCCGCCGGCGAAGGCAAGCGAGGATGACGTCGTCGTATCACCAAGCGCGTGACGCCAGCCGAGAGAGCCGTGCAGGCTCGCCGGATTGCTGCCGAGCGAGACGTCGGTCGAAGCGCGTACACCGAGCGTCGTGAAGGTCAGGTTGTCGCTCGAGCTTCCGCCAGACAACGCAGCAGAACCGCCCTTTTCATGGAAGGAGTCGGTATGCAGGTTCACATAGGCGAGGTTGGCGAAGGGCTGCAGGTCGATCTGCTTGACCTTTACGTCATAGTTGACCTCGCCGAAGATCTGCGCGGTGTCGGCATCGTAGTCGGCGGTCAGACTCTGGTTGAAGTCTGTGCTGCGGACCGAGCGATGGGTGTCCATATCATGCCATGTGTAAGCCGCGCCGGTCGAGAAACCGAGCGCACCCCACTGGCCGCCACCGTAGACGCCGACATGGTAATCGTCGCTGTGGCCTGACGAAGCGCGGGCATCGACGTCGAAAGTGCTGCGGCTATAGCCGGTCAGCATGCCGATCCGCCAGTTGTCGCCGATGGCAGCATCGCCACCCACGAGGAAGCCGCCGATATTGCGATCGAGATCGGCTGCATTGCCGTTGCCGTCGGTCGATCCCCAGCTGCCGAAGGCCTGGCCCCACATGGCGAATCGATCGCCCGATTGAGCGGACTTCACGGTTCCCGGAGCCTGGACCGCGCCAAAGGCCGACTTCAAGCGGCTGGCCATTGCATCGCGGATGAAATGGCTATCCTCGAGCAGCGCCGTCTTTGCGGAGGCGTGGATTTCGCCCGACAGAGCCTCGAAGTCCTGATCGGCTTGCTGCGCATCGGTGGCATTTGCGACGAGATCATAGACGCCGTTGCCAGAGCCCAGGCTCTCAATGCCGGTGGCCGCGCGGGCCTGATTCCTGGTCGTGGCGACATCGGCAAAGGCCACATCGTTACGTGTGACGTCGAGATAGACGTTGTTCGGATCGTAGGCCAGCGCGAAATCGAGGAAGACGTGCGGGTCGTAGGTCAGCGTGTCATAGGTGCCTGTAACGCCACCGTTCGCCGTCAGGATCGTGTAGCGCGTATCCGGGCGGAACAGCGGGAACGGCTTTGCAGTCACGCCGCCGGCGATCGTTGCGGTGCCGGTGACGTCGACATAATCCGACTGACCGGCTTCGTTCGCCTCGACCAGATAGTTGGAGCCTGCGAGCTGGGTATAGGTGCCGGTGAAGTTCAGCCGACCGATCGAGTGGCCGGGCGCGATCGTGCCGGCGATCACGGCGGAGCCGAGCGTGCCGTTGCCGTTAAGGACAGAGCCCGCGCCGACGTTGAGCGTGGCGTCAAGCGTTCCGTCGACGCTGAGCGTACCACCGGCGAGCGAGACGCCGCCGGAATAGCTCTGCGAGCCGGTCAGTATCCAGTTGCCGCTCTGGACGTCGAGGAATTCGAAGTTCTGCGCGCCGGCAAATGTTCCTGATCCGTTGAGCGTGACGGTGTCTGTCCCTGCCCCGCCGTCGATGGTGCCGACGATCCGGGAGCCGGCCTGGATGTTGAGCGTATCGTTGCCGTCGCCCATGTCGATCGCAAGACCGTTGTCACCTTCGATCAGGCCGGAATTGGTGATCGTATCATTCTGGACGCCGATAAGCTTGATGCCGAAACCTGCCTGGCCGCGGATCGTGCCCATATTGGTGATCTGGGTAGCGTTCGGAGCGTTTCCGGCATTGCTGTCGTCCACCAGGATGCCGTTGGTAGCACCGCTGATGACGGCGTTGGAGGACAGGTTCTGGATCACGCCGCCGCCGGTGGCTACGCCCTCGCTGGTGTTGATCGAGCCGTCCTTTTCACCCTTTGCGCCGATGCCCTGGATCGTCCCGTAGTTCTTGATGGTCGCGAAGCCGTCGATATCGACGCCGTCACCGTCGCCGTTGACCGAATTGTCGTCGATCGCGCCTGTTATGGTGCCGTAGTTGGTGACAGTACCGTTGCCGTCGGAGCCGACGCCGGAGCCATTGCGCCCGATGATCGTGCCGCCTTCATAGTTGGTGACGGTAACGTCGGTGTCGCTGGTGATGCCGTGCCTCGAGCCCGAAATCAGCCCGCCCGAATAGTTGTTGACCGTGCCGGCGTGGGCCTGGAAGTCGACGCCATCGTTGGACGTGTCGTCATCGGGATCGTGCGCGGTGTTGTCGGGAGCGTAGGAGATGATCGTGCCGGCATTGTTGACGGTGCCGCCCTCGCCCGGACGGACCGCATCGGCATTGTTTGCCTGAATGACGCCGGTTGCGAGGTTGTTGATCGTTACATTGCTGACTGGCGAATAGACATGATCGAAGTCGATCGCCTGGCCGTCATTGCGGGAAACGATCAGGCCGGCGTTGTTGATGACGATCTGACCGCTCGATGTGTCCTGGCTGCCGTCGTCGTCGCCATCGATGCGGATTGCATCGTCATTCGACTCGATCGTCGCGCCTGCATTATTGTTAATCGTGACGGAGCCGGTATCGGCATAGTTGCCGAGATCGATACCGCGGCTTTCGGACAGGACGGAGGAGATCGTACCGTCGTTGACGATCGAAACCGTGCCGCCGTCGACATGGATTGCGTCGTCGGCATCGGCCGAGATCAAGCCGCCCAAGAGATTGTGGACCGAGATCATCGCATCCGATGAAGCGACGTCGCCAAAATCGAGCGCCTGACCGCCATGGGAAACAATCGTACCGGCATTGGTGACATTCACCGTCAGGCCCGGCATATCGCCGTTGATCTGAAACGCGTCGTCATCCGCCTCGATTGTCGCGCCACTATTGTTGGTCACGGAAATCGTGCCTCCGTGCGCGCTATGCGAGCGGATGGCACGGTCGTCCTGCGAGCGGATTGTTCCCGAATTGACGATAGAGACATTCGACGTCGCGGAATCGTTCCAGGTGATCGCAGGATCGCCGGTCGCTGTGTCGAGAGCGCCACCGGTGTTAACGGTCAGCGTATCCTGGTCCTGCAGGGTCTGCGACGCAGGGTTCGTTACACCCGAGCCAATAATGACATCGCCCGCCAGTGCTTGAATTGGCGCAACCGAAGAAAGAAGAAACAGGATCAAAGTACCGCGAACGCGCGCGAAATGGCTCCCAGACATGGTCAAAATTCCCTTAAGCAATTTTAAGTAGGGCCGACCTATATCCACGGCATATGACAGTTTGGCGACAGTGCCGCGCCTATTTGCGACTCATGTAATTGAAATTATTGCTAAATTAATGACGCTTAAATATACGCGCCTTGTTTTCTAATGAATATTAGCTTCAGGAAGCCTAAATTCGCGAGCAGCGTCGCCGAGCTCGATGGAACAGAAAATTCACCGAAAGGTTGCTCAAAAAACGAAAAAGCGCGACCCCTAGAGGTCGCGCTTTTCACAACTGTCTGCGATCGGAGTCGGCTTAGGCGAGCTTGGCAGCGATCTTGGCGACGTGGGCGCCCTGGAACTTGGCGGCTTCGAGTTCAATCTCGGAAGGCTGACGCGAGCCGTCGCCGTTGGTGATCGTGGAAGCACCGTAGGGCGAGCCGCCCTTGACTTCCTCGGTGCCCATCTGGCCCTGGAAAGCGTAGGGAAGGCCGACAACAGCCATGCCGTGATGCAGGAAGGTCGGGATGAAGGTCAGGATCGTCGATTCCTGGCCGCCGTGCTGGGTGGCCGAAGACGTGAAGACAGAGCCGACCTTGCCGACGAGCTTGCCGCCGAACCACAGGCCACCTGTCTGATCCCAGAAATTGCGCATCTGCGAAGCAACGGTGCCGAAGCGGGTGCCGGCGCCGACGATGATGGCGTCGTAGTCAGCGAGTTCGTCAGGCGTTGCGATCGGTGCTTCCTGGTCCATCTTGTAATAGGAAGCCTTGGCGACCTCTTCCGGAACCAGTTCCGGCACGCGCTTGACGACGACTTCCGCGCCGGTCGACTTTGCACCTTCGGCAACGGCGTAAGCCATCTTTTCGATGTGACCGTAAGCGGAATAGTAAAGTACGAGAACCTTAGCCATTTTCTGCGTTTCCTTCGTTTGAGGTGATGACGGCGCCGGAGCCGGCGGACCGGAGAGAAGCCGTTTGATGAAATCGAAAAGCATGCCCGATGCCTTGCAACGTGTTGAGTTGGCAAAGAGGTAAACCACTGCGCCGGGGCCTGCCAGTCGCGACCTTAGAGACGGACTGTTCAATCTTTATGTACGACCCTCCGGGTTGCATTCACTTTTCTGCGCCGAATAGGACGCACTTCCCGTCTTGTCGAATTGCTATAAATTCGACAACAAAACATCAGAGAAGGTACTGCCTGCATGACCCACCAGATCGTTACCGCCGCCATGCTCGCCATCGGCGACGAACTCCTGTCCGGCCGCACCAAGGACAAAAACATCGGCCATCTCGCCGACATGCTGACCATGTCGGGCATCGATCTCAAGGAAGTGCGCATTGTCGCCGATGAGGAAGATGCCATCGTCGCGGCACTGAATGCCCTGCGCGGCACTTATGATTATGTCTTCACCTCGGGCGGTATCGGCCCGACCCATGACGACATCACCGCCGATGCCATTTCCAAGGCTTTCGGCGTGCCTTGCGAACATGACGCGGCAGCGATGAAGCTGATGGCCGAGATGTATGCCCGGCGGGAAATGGAATTCACAGAAGCCCGCCAGCGCATGGCGCGGATGCCTGTTGGCGCCACCCATATCGCCAATCCGGTCTCGACGGCGCCGGGCTTCGTCATCGGCAATGTGTATGTCATGGCCGGCGTGCCGCAGGTTTTCCAGGCGATGCTCGACAATGTGATCCCGACGCTGAAGACGGGCACGCGGATGCTTTCGACCGCAATTTCCTGCCCCTTCGGAGAAGGAGAGATCGGCTCGCCGCTGGCAGCAATCCAGAAGACACATCCGGACACCAGCATCGGATCCTATCCGCGCTATGTCGGCCAAACCTTCTCGACCGAAATCGTGGTGCGCGCGCGCCAGCAGGCGTCACTCGACGCTGCCGCCGAAGAGGTACGAGCGATGATCGAGACCATCCGACAGGCGAAAGCCGAGGGAAATCAGTCTACTGAAGCAGCAAAATCCTGATCCGCTTCAAGCGGATCAGGGAACCGCGGATATGTTCAAAGCATTGTCAGACGTGCAGAATATCAATTTCCAGCTTAGATTTTCACAGGAGCCCGCGTCATGTCCTACAAGACCATACTGGCCATCCTCGATACATCGGATAACGCCGGTGTCGCCATCGATTTTGCACTTGCGCTAGCCGCCGAACACGACGCCCATGTCATCGGCCTGCATGCGGAAATCATTTCAGCCGTTCCGCTCGTCGCGCCGATGGAAATCCCCGATCCGGTCGCCGTACAGGCGCTTCAGGACATGGCCCATACGGAATCGCAGCAGATCAAGGAGACCTTCAACAACAAGGCGCATGCCAACGGCGTCTCCTTTGAATGGCGCAGCTTTGCAAGCTCGGTGGGCTATGCCTCGCAGCCGCTTCTGGAAAGTGCGCGGAGTTCTGATCTCATCGTTGCCGTTCAGCCCGACCCGGCGAGCCCTTCCGACGCCCACGTGGATGTCGAGAGCTTCCTGTTCGAAAGCGGCAGGCCTGTTCTGATGATCCCCTATATCTTCAAGCAGCCCAAGCCGATCAAGCGCGTGCTGATTGCCTGGAACGGATCGAAGGAAGCCGCACGGGCGACATTCGACGCCATGCCATTCCTGGAAGCTGCCGATGCGGTTGAGATTTTCTCGGTCGACCCGGTCGAAACCAATGGCGAGACGCCCCTCCTGACCGGTACCGAGATTGCCGCGACGCTGACGCGTCACGGTATAAAGGTAACGCTGGTGACCGCCTCGAGCGCGGACAAGAGCGCCTCGCACGTGATCGAGAATCGCCTTTCCGACAGCAGCATCGATCTGCTGGTCATGGGCGCCTACACGCATTCCAGGCTGTGGCAGATGATCTTCGGCGGCACGACGAAGACGCTTCTGCAGTCGATGACGGCGCTTACACTACTCTCTCGCTAAAGCGACCGAGGCTGCATGCGGGAGGTCGCGGCTCTTGCCTTTTTGCCGCAAATCCCGCTAATAGCAGCGACCAATGACAGAACTCCCGCTTCGGGACCCGTTCGCGCAGCTCCCACTGCGCGAATTGCGTTTATAGGTCTTCGGTCCGCCCGTACGGGATCTGTCGAGGAGCGCCGGTTTGTCGGCGCAATATTGTCCTTGCCTTGCGGAGCCCGAACGCCATGTCCCTCCCCGATAAAGCCTTTCCCGTATCCTGGGATCAGTTCCACCGTGACGCCCGCGCGCTTGCCTGGCGTCTTTCCGGCCTCAATCGCGAATTCAAGGCTATCGTCTGCATCACCCGTGGCGGTCTGGTGCCGGCTGCGATCGTTTCTCGCGAACTGAATATCCGACTGATCGAGACCGTCTGCATCGCCTCCTACCATGATTATGCCAACCAGGGCGAAATGAGCCTGCTCAAGGGAATCAATCCGGAGCTTGCGGCCAATGGCGGCGAGGGAATATTGGTGCTCGATGACCTCACCGACACGGGAAAAACCGCGCTCGAAGTTCGCGCCATGCTGCCGAAGGCGCATTTCGCCTGCGTCTATGCCAAGCCGAAGGGCGTGCCGACGATCGACACGTTCATCACCGAGGTCAGCCAGGATACCTGGATCTATTTTCCCTGGGACATGGGCTTCACCTACCAGGAGCCGATCTCCAAGGGTCATCGCGGCTGATTCTGCTGCTGCATCACTTGTTTTTGAAGGGGCACATCAATCGTGTGCCCCTTTTTTCTTATGGACACAAGATCTTGGTGGCCCACGCTCTTGCAGCGACACATTAACATTTTCTAATAAATCTATGGCCACGCGGTGATTCCGGAAGGAAACGTGATCGATGCTATTGCGCGAACATTCGAATCAGATGTCGTCCTATGTGGTCACCGTCTTACCGACAGGTAATACCGGCAGATTTGCCATGCATCTCGCCTTTGTAGCCGGAAGCGAACAGAATATCCAATTAGATCATGGAGCTATACGCAAATTCGAGCGAATCGCTGGAAGCGGTGGCACGTTGGCGGTCTCTATGTCCGCGACCTTTTGGCAACACTAAGAATCTTGTCGCCTGCACGCTACCTAAAGGTTGCTCGGCGTGAGTATTCAGCTACCTGATGTGGTAAGTTTCTTGCTCAAAGGCTTGAATCTCAGGGGTTCTCGGTGTTTCCCCCATTTTCCACAGCCGGAGCCACCATATGTTGTGGTTAACAATCCGACAAAAACCAGCCCTTGACGGAATCAGGTGTTTCAAACTTAATAGCAAAACGTTGCGGCGGCGACCGGACCAGTGTTGAACACGAGGCCGGTTCTCACTCGAAATCGAATTTGGAAATCAGAGTGATAGACCGGAAACGGCGGCGCTCCGGGGGGATTTCTGTCGGCTTCGATCGCTTTCCAAAAACGGTATTTGGGGACTGGCGGAAAGAAGCTGTTAATACTATATTTAGTGTTTGCAGCCACCATCACCACAAGATACAGGGACACCATCTTCGGATGACACTTCCTGTCGAAGCGGATTGAACACTGGCTGCGCGCTGATACCGCGACGCTGGACGGGGAAACTTGCGCCTTGGTCACGGGGACGGGGCGCACCAAACAGAGGTAAAGGGACCATGCGGATAGAACGTCGTTTCACCAAGGCCGGCCAAGGCGCTTATGCGGACATAGAATTCCGCAAGGCGACGAGCGAGATCAAGAACCCTGATGGGTCGATCGTCTTCCGCCTCGAGAACATCGATGTTCCCGCGCAGTTCTCCCAGGTTGCCGCTGATATCCTGGCCCAGAAGTATTTCCGCAAGGCCGGCGTACCGACCAAGCTGAAGAAGGTCGAGGAAAACGATGTTCCTTCCTTCCTGTGGCGCTCGGTTCCCGATGAAGCCGCGATGAAGGGCATGCCGAAGGAAGAGCAGACCGGTTCCGAAACCGATGCTCGCCAAGTCTTCGACCGCCTCGCCGGCACCTGGACCTACTGGGGCTGGAAGGGTGGCTATTTCTCGTCCGAAGAAGATGCGAGCGCCTTCAAGGACGAGCTTGCCTATATGCTCGCCACCCAGCGCGTTGCCCCGAATTCCCCGCAGTGGTTCAACACCGGCATGTATTGGGCCTACGGCATCGATGGCCCCGGCCAGGGCCACTTCTATGTCGACCCCTTCACCGGCAAGATCACCAAGTCGAAGTCGGCCTACGAGCATCCGCAGCCGCATGCCTGCTTCATCCAGTCGGTCGAGGACGATCTCGTCAATGAAGGCGGCATCATGGACCTCTGGGTCCGCGAAGCCCGCCTCTTCAAATACGGCTCCGGCACCGGCTCCAACTTCTCCATGCTGCGCGGCGAAGGCGAGAAGCTTTCGGGCGGCGGCCGTTCTTCCGGCCTGATGAGCTTTCTGAAGATCGGCGACCGCGCTGCCGGCGCCATCAAGTCGGGCGGCACGACCCGCCGCGCGGCCAAGATGGTCGTCGTCGATATTGACCATCCTGACATCGAGGAATACATCAACTGGAAGGTCAAGGAAGAGCAGAAGGTCGCTGCCCTCGTCACCGGCTCCAAGGTCGTCTCCAAGCACCTGAAGTCGATCATGAAGGCTGCCGTCAATTGCGAGGGTGATGGCGAAGATTGCTTCGACCCGAACAAGAACCCTGCCCTGAAGCGCGAAATCCGCGCCGCCAAGAAGGATCAGGTTCCGGAAAACTACATCCAGCGCGTCATCCAGTTCGCCCGTCAGGGCTACAAGGACATGCAGTTCAAGACCTACGACACGGACTGGGATTCGGAAGCCTATCTCACTGTTTCGGGCCAGAACTCCAACAACTCCGTTTCGATCAAGGACGACTTCCTGCGCGCCGTCGAGAACGACCTCGACTGGCAGCTGACCGCCCGCAAGGACGGCCGCGTCATGAAGACGCTCAAGGCTCGCGACCTCTGGGAGCAGATCTCCTACGCCGCATGGGCATCGGCAGACCCGGGCCTGCACTTCAACACCACGATGAACGACTGGCACACGTCACCGGCCGGCGGCCCGATCCGCGGCTCTAACCCGTGCTCGGAATATATGTTCCTCGACGACACCGCCTGCAATCTCGCTTCGCTGAACCTGCTTCAGTTCAAGGACAAGGCGACGAAGCGCATCAACATTGCCGATTACGAACATGCCGTCCGCCTCTGGACCGTCGTGCTCGAAATCTCGGTGATGATGGCGCAGTTCCCGTCGAAGCGCATCGCCGAACTCTCCTACGAATACCGCACGCTCGGCCTCGGCTACGCCAATATCGGCGGTCTCCTGATGTCGTCGGGCATTCCCTATGACAGCGCCGAAGGCCGCGCCATTGCCGGCTCGCTGACGGCGATCATGACCGGCATATGCTATGCAACGTCGGCGGAAATGGCGTCCGAGCTCGGCCCCTTCCCGAGCTTTGCCCCGAACCGCGAAAGCATGCTGCGCGTCATGCGCAACCATCGCCGCGCCGCCTATGGCGAGACCTCGGGCTATGAAGCCCTGTCGGTCAACCCGGTCGCACTGATCCATTCGGAAAACCCGGACCAGGATCTGGCCGCCCATGCCAAGAGCGCCTGGGACAAGGCAATCGAGCTCGGCGAAAAGCATGGCTACCGCAACGCGCAGGTCTCGGTCATCGCACCGACTGGCACGATCGGCCTCGTCATGGATTGCGACACGACCGGCATCGAGCCCGACTTCGCGCTTGTCAAATTCAAGAAGCTCGCCGGCGGCGGCTACTTCAAGATCATCAACCGCGCCGTTCCGGAAGCGCTGCGCACGCTCGGCTATTCCGAAAGCCAGATCGCCGAGATCGAAGCCTATGCAGTCGGCCATGGCAACCTGAACCAGGCACCGGCCGTCAACCCCGGCTCGCTGCGCGCAAAGGGCTTTACCGACGAGAAGGTAGAAGCCGTCAACGGCGCGCTGAAGCAGGCCTTTGATATCAAGTTCGTCTTCAACCAGTGGACGCTCGGCGCCGACTTCCTGAAGGGCACGCTTGGTGTCACCGACGAACAGCTCGGCGACATGAGCTTCAACCTGCTCGACCACATGGGCTTCTCCAAGAAGGAGATCGAGGCCGCAAACATCCATGTCTGCGGTGCGATGACGCTGGAAGGCGCCCCCTTCCTGAAGAACGAGCACCTCGCCGTCTTTGATTGCGCCAACCCCTGCGGCAAGATCGGCAAGCGTTATCTCTCGGTCGAAAGCCACATCCGCATGATGGCGGCTGCTCAGCCCTTCATCTCGGGTGCGATCTCCAAGACAATCAACATGCCGAGCGAAGCCACGGTCGAGGATTGCAAGAGCGCCTACATGCTCTCCTGGAAGCTCGGTCTGAAGGCAAACGCGCTCTATCGTGATGGCTCCAAGCTGTCGCAGCCGCTGAATTCCTCGCTGATCGAAGACGAGGACGACGAGGATGCACTTGAAGAACTGCTGGCACAGCCAGCAGCGGCCCAGGCCGCTACCGTCACGGAGAAAATCATCGAGCGCGTGATCGAGAAGGTCGTGCGCAGCCAGGAAAAGCTTCCCGGTCGCCGCAAGGGTTATACCCAGAAGGCCAAGATTGGCGGACACACCATCTTCCTGCGCACCGGCGAATATGACGACGGTCGCCTCGGCGAAATCTTCCTCGACATGAACAAGGAAGGTTCCGCACTTCGCGCCTTCATCAACAACTTCGCGATCTCCGTCTCGCTCGGCCTGCAGTATGGCGTGCCACTCGAGGAATATGTCGACGCCTTCACCTTCACCAAGTTCGAGCCGGCAGGCATCGTGACAGGCAACGACGCGATCAAGAATGCGACGTCGATCCTCGACTACGTCTTCCGTGAACTGGCGATCTCCTATCTCGGCCGTCACGATCTCGCCCATGTCGATACGTCTGATTTCAACAACACGGCCCTTGGCCGCGGCGTATCGGAAGGCAAGGCAGACGTCGTCTCCAAGGGCCTGACCCGCGGCTACAAGCCGACGCTCGTGTCCGGCACCGGCGGCGAGCGCCAGGCCTCCGAGGTCAAGGGTTCGGCCTCGGCCACCCCTGCCCGCGCAGCATCGGGCGCAACGGTCACCGCAATCTCGGGCAACACCGTGCGCAAGCTGGAAACCGTAGCAGTCGCCTCGACCTCCGAAGTCGTCGCCTTCAAGCGCGATTACGAGGAGCGCGCCAAGGAACTGGCCGAGGAGATCGCCGAAGAAGTCGTCAGCGAAGGCCTGTTCTCGGACGCTGCCGCAGAAGAAGCTGCAACGGCCAAGTCGGACGCCAAGAAGCTGGAATCCGAACGCCGCGCACGCTCGATCATGCAGGGCTATACCGGCAATATGTGCACCGAATGCCAGAACTTCACGATGGTCCGCAATGGAACCTGCGAGAAGTGCGACACTTGCGGTGCGACGAGTGGGTGCAGCTAAGTAGATCCATTGAAAATCGAAATGAAAGGGCACCTTTATGGTGCCCTTTTTCTTTTTTGACTTAATAAAAATCCCAAATACAACCGAATACAACTATTAAGTTGCATCATAATCTTATTGCAATTGTGGCGATCTTATTCTATCCTGAACACGTTTTGCGGGGTGATTTAATGTTCCTAAGTTGCAAAGATGCCAATGGCGATAAATGGGAAATATATCTAGAAAGAGATGGATGGCGATGGTCCAGAAAAGCCTCCAACGGACGGCTGGTGGGAGCGTCACCCCAAGCCTATGCTGATCGATACAGCTGTATCGAGAATGCACGGCGAAACGGAATGCAGGCAGTTCCAACATAGTATTATTATGTTCTTAGCTGATAACTAATAGCATATTTGGTAATCACGGTGAAATACTAGATCGTGACTTCCCGCCCCAACACAAACGCTACCACCTTCTCGGATGACGTCCCGCATGACTCCAGCGCGTTCCGTCCGTCGTCCAGCCCATAGGGGTTGAAGCTGACGATATCGCTGCCCGAGAGACCCTGGGCGGAGAGCCAGATGCGCTTGCGGTCCGGCGACCGCTTGACGGTCGCGCCCCAGCGGTGACCGTTGAAATTGCCTTCGGAATACTCTGGCAACATGTCCACAGAATGCCAGAACTTCACGATGGTCCAAAATGGAACCTGCGGGAAGTGCGGCACTTGCGGTGCGACGAGTGGGTGCAGCTGAGTAGATCCATCGAAAAATCATCTGAACTGAGAAAACGGACCAAGTACTGGCCAAATCAACAAAAAACGGGTGATTTCCGGCCAAACCGGATGCCAAAACTGGCCAACGGTTAATTCGAGAGCAAACACATGAATTTCCAGGCGGTTTTTCCGCCTGGAAATGCCGCGGGGAACAAATAGTGAAACAAGCGGACGAGTTGGAATCAATTTCGACTTCCACCAATCGAATTTCGGACCACGGCTAATGACGGATGCAAGTGAAATAACGCAAGCGAAGCCATAGCCGCATCCTATGCATCGACGGTGGGGCAGCACGAGACGGAAAGCTGATCTGAGAGGAGACTGGGAATGACGATCGAACATCTCGCCGGTGCCTGGAAGCTTCTCGGAATGGAGCTGGATACCGGATGGAAGGTCGTGGGGACGGTTGGATGGGATCCGGCGACGGGCCTTGGCAGCGACCACTACAATGGAACCGGGGGCAATTTTTCAGTTCCCTACGTGGTCGAGAAGGAAGGCCAGCGCGCGTTCCTGAAGGCCATAGACCTGACGTCGGCAATGCGATCGACGGACGTCCTGGAGGAACTGCGTCAAATCACATCGGCACATAGCTTCGAGGCCCGGATCTTAAAGATTTGCGAGGGTGAGCGGATGGAAAACCGTCGGTGATGACCATGGCTGTATCGGCCTTCACAAGGTGGGAAGACTCCTGCCCGCCTCGTATAAGATAGTCCGGCAGCTCGTGACGGCGGGGCATCTGCCAACGGTGCAACGAAGGCATGCGGTTCAAAGGTGCATAAGAACGGTCGTTGAACCGGATGCCTTGATGAAATTCAAGGCCGAGTTTGCCTCGCTTGGCAATCTCGAAACCGAGCTTGGCACAAGGACATGGAGCCTGAAGCGAAGACTTGACAACGCGGGAATTTTCCCGGTCTTCGAGGCTGCGGGCATGCCGTATTATCGCCGGGCGGATGCCGCGCGGCTTTAGTGTAAGTTCATTTGAAATAGCTTTGATGGCCGGGTTCGCAGCCCGGCCTTTCTTTTGGGCGGCATCGTTGGCCAGTTTTGGCGTCCGGTTTGGCCAAAAGTGGATCCGGAAATTGTATTGGGCGTCAGAAAATCAAAGTATTACGGGCGGTATGGCCAGTACTAGGTCCGTTTTTTCATGAACGAAAGGGCGCCTCAACGGTGCCCTTTCTTTTTGGGCGGAGGCAGTGCGTTCAAAAATCGATTGCGCCCGAAAAGCTATCAAGTTACCTTCACAACCGATTGCATAACGCAATCAGTCTAGCGATGCTTTGGGAGGCAGCTGATATGGCGAAATTCGTTTTCGAACTGAATCAATCACTCGATGGCTATGTCGATCATCAGCTCCTGCCGGGCGATCCCACGCTCTTTTTGCACTTCACGGAGCGGATGCGTGGCATGGCCGGCCTCGTTTATGGTCGCCGCATGTATGAGGACATGCGTTATTGGGATGAGGATCGGGCTGAGTGGGGCGCGAAGGAACAAGCCTATGCAGAAGCATGGCGGCGCCAGCCGAAATGGGTCGTCTCGCGTTCCCTGACATCAGTCGGCCCGAACGCTACCCTTGTCAAAGAAGAGATCGAGGCAACGATGCGTGCGCTCAAGGCCCGGGTCGACGGAGAAATTGGGATCGCCGGACCGGAGCTGGCGGCGAGCCTGACCGAGCTTGGTCTCATTGACGAATATCAGCCCTATATCCATCCTGCCGTGCTCGGTCGCGGCAAACCATATTTCGCTGCTGCCCGATCGCTGCTGCGCTTGACCGCCAGCGAGAGGATTGGCGAGAGCGTCATCAGGCTGACCTACGTTCCGGCGTGATCGCTGGATGGCCGACAAACCCTACGTCGCGATTTGCCATCCCAACACAAACGCCACCACCTTCTCAGATGACATCTCGCATGGCTTCAGCGCGTGCCGCCCATCTTCCAGCCCATAGAGGTTGAAGCTGACGATATCGCTGCCCGAGAAATCCTCGGCGAAGAGCCAGATGCGCTTTAGATCAGGTGATCGCTTGATGGTCGCACCCCAGCGGCGGCCGTTGAAATCGCCTTCGGAATAGCCCGTGGGGATGGCAGCGAGCGCCTTCAGGAAGGCTTCCTCGTCATGGGCGATCAAAGCGGTCGTATCCTCGGACTTTGTCATGCGAGGCTGCCCCATCGGCCGGTTGGTTGTCATAGTGGAGGGAGATACCGGTAGTACCCTCGCCGGGAGCCGGGTGGCTGGGTACCGCCAGTCTCATTCGTTGGAGCCACGACAATGTCGAAACAACTTCGGCTAGTTGACCGTTTCCAAACGCGCTGTCCGCGTCCTGTAGGCGTGCATCAGCATGATCCCCTGCTCGAGCAGAAGCTCGGCTGCCCTGAGATCGCGCTGTGAAAGATCGTTGGCGCAGCCGCGGATGGTACATGCGATCGCCATTGAATTGGCCGCGAACCGCGCATCTCCGCCTTCCTCGGCCTCTCCGGCGACCGTTTCCAGGGACTCGGCGACGACCATCATCATGTTGGCCCGTTCGTTCAGGCTCATTTCCGTCAGGGTCTTGGACATTCCGTGCATAGCATCTCCTTCGCGCGCAAATCTGTCAGCAGCGAAAAGGCTGCACAAGCGCGGTCATAATGGGTGGAAGAGGTTGGAATATGTCAGAGCACTAATGTGGAAGCATATAACCAGTCTCGCAACCGGCTTTGCATGCAATTGCAGCAGGTCTGCACCGATCGTCTTGCAAGGCTTCGACGGCGATTGCCAGGACCACCTCCGTTCCCTGAAGTCAGCGAATATCCGCACCCCCTGCCTTTCCGGCAGCACAAGGCGCCCCAAATTAACAACAGGGACGCGCCGCCGCGATGACGGTATTCGCGATGCGAAGTTCGCGCTCTCAACCAGGAGAGGACACGTTTATGACCGCGCCGCATCCATCGAAAACCCATCTCGGCACTCACGCCCTTCATCCCGAGACGCAGATGCTGAACTACGGATATGATCCCGAACTCTCCGAGGGTGCGGTCAAGCCGCCGGTCTTTCTGACGTCGACCTTCGTCTTCAAGTCGGCCGAGGACGGCCGCGACTTCTTCGACTATGTCTCCGGCCGCAAAGAGCCGCCCCAGGGCAAGGGCGCAGGCCTCGTCTATTCGCGCTTCAACCATCCAAACAGCGAGATCGTCGAGGACCGCCTGGCGGTCTACGAGCGTACGGAAAGCTGCGTGCTGTTCTCGTCAGGCATGTCGGCGATCGCGACGACGCTTCTGGCCTTTGTCAGGCCGGGGGATGCGGTGCTGCATTCGCAGCCGCTCTATGGCGGCACTGAAACGCTGCTGGCAAAGACCTTTCTTAATCTCGGCGTCTCTGCGGTTGGTTTTGCGGATGGCGTCAGCGAGACATCGGTGAAGGCGGCCGCGGAGGAAGCCATGGGCAAGGGCCGTGTCTCGGTCATCCTGGTCGAAACGCCGGCGAACCCGACCAACAGCCTCGTCGATGTCGCGATGATCCGCCGGATTGCGGACCTGATCGCAGAACGGCAGGGCCATATGCCCATCATCGCATGTGACAACACGCTGCTTGGGCCGGTGTTCCAACGGCCGATCGAGCATGGCGCCGATATCTCGCTCTACTCCTTGACGAAGTATGTCGGCGGCCACTCGGATCTGATCGCCGGGGCAGCCCTTGGCCGCAAGGCCGTCATGAAGCAGGTCAAGGCGCTCAGAGGCGCGATCGGCACGCAGCTCGATCCGCATTCCTGCTGGATGCTTGGACGATCGCTGGAAACGCTGCAGATACGCATGGAACGCGCAAACAGCAATGCCAAGGCCGTGGCGGATTTCCTGCGCGCGCATCCCAAGGTCGAAAAGATCCATTACCTTTCTTACAGCGACCCGGAATCTCCGACGGGACGCACCTTTGCGGCCCAGTGCAGCGGCGCCGGCTCGACGTTCTCCTTCGACATCCGGGGTGGCCAGGCCGCCTCATTCAAGTTCCTCAATGCGCTCAAAATCTTCAAGCTCGCCGTCAGCCTGGGAGGAACGGAATCGCTCGCCTCCCATCCGGCGACAACGACGCATTCGGGCGTGCCGGTCGAGGTGAGAGAACGCATCGGAGTACTCGAATCGACGATCCGCCTATCGATCGGCATCGAGCATCCCGACGACCTGATTGCCGATCTGAAACTGTCATTGGACGAAGCATAGAAACCGGTTGCACTGGCCGCTGAACGGCGGAACGGTGACCACTTGTATTACATTTTGCTAAGAACCACATGATGCTCCTGCTCACCTCCTAGGGCGAGCTCATCAGGAGCAAAGCTATGGGATACATTGATAAGGAAATTCCGCGTCCTTCCGACGCGGTCTTGATAGACACCTATTCTCAGACGATCGCGGACGTGGTCGATCTGGTGGGACCGACCGTCAGCCGCATCGAGCGGATCGACGGTCGTCCGGGGCACGGATCAGGATTTGCGATCTCTCCGGACGGACTGATAATAACCAACAACCACGTCGTGGAAGACTCCAAGGCAGTTCGCATCCGCACCGCCAACGGCAGCGTCGGAGATGGCGTCGTCCTTGGCCGGGATCCGGACACCGACATCGCGCTCATCCGCGCGAACATGGATGTCCAAGCCTGGGCGCGTCTCGGGGATTCGAAGGGTCTGCGCCGCGGCCACATCGCTGTCGCCATCGGCAACCCGCTCGGCTTCGACTGGTCCGTCACGACGGGCGTCGTCTCTGCGTTGGGCCGATCCATGCGCGCATCGAACGGCCGGCTGATCGATGACGTGATCCAGACGGATGCCGCGCTTAACCCTGGCAATTCCGGTGGCCCCCTCGTCTCGTCGCGAGGCGAGGTCGTCGGCGTCAATACGGCCGTTATCATGGGTGCCCAGGGCATCGCATTTGCCGTGGCGTCGAACACGGCCAATTTCGTCGTGTCCGAAATCCTGCGGTTCGGCCAGGTCAGGCGTGCGTTCATCGGCATTGCCGGCGATACTGTTGCCCTGCCCCGTCGCGTCGCGCTGCTGGCCGGGGTCGTTCAGTCGGCGACAGTCCGGATCCGGCGCGTCGATCCCGGAAGCCCGGCGGCGAACGGCGGCTTGAAGGAAGGCGACTTTGTCATCGCCGTGGACAAGCTTCCGGTCGCAGGCGTGGACGACCTGATCCGGCATCTCGACGCGTCACGCATCGGCCGGATGGTTGCCCTTACGGTCTATGACGTCGAAGGCAACCTGGTCACCCGATACATCGAGCCGGTCTCACGACCGGCCTGATCGGGGGTTGTGTCTAGGCCTGGCAGCCCCTGTCTGACCGGGTTAGATGTCTACTACTATGTCGGCCTGGGGCTGCGAACAGCAGATCAGCAGGTTTCCAGTCGCGGGTGGATCGAGTGGATCGGGCGCGTAGTTCACCGTGCCCGAGATCAGCCCGCTCTCGCAATTGTGGCAAACGCCGCTGCGGCAGGACCAGCGCACCGGCACGTCACAGGCCTCCGCCAATTCCAGAATGCTCTGATACACCGAGCCATTCCAGTGCGCGGCGATCCCGCTGCGCGCAAAGGAGACGAGTGGGCCGGTGTTCGCGTCGTTGTCGGGGAGATGGGGCGGGCGCGTCGCAGCGCCACTAATGCCCGGCGTCAGCGCTTCGTTTCCGTCAAAGATTTCAAGGTGAATGCGGGCGGGCGGAACTCTAAGATCTGTCAGCGCCGCCTTCATCTCCGACATGAAACGTGTCGGTCCGCAGAGATAGAAATCCCCGTTGCGCGGCAGGTCGAGCTCTTTCAGGACCGACGGCGACACGCGACCCACGGCATCGAAGTCCTCGCCGGCTTTCTCGTCCTCTCCAGGCTTGCTGTGATAAATGATACTGCGGCCATGCGGCAGGTCTTGGATGAGCCGGCGGACCTCCCCGGCAAAGGGATGATGCTGTCGATCACGAGCTCCATGGACCCACACAACCCGCCTTGTTGATTTCGCGCTCGCCAGCTCATGCAGCATTGCAAGAACGGGCGTTGCTCCGATACCCGCGCTGACCAGGACTACCGGCCCCTCGCCGGGCTGCAAAAAGAAGCTGCCGCGCGGCATGCTGACGTCAAGACCATCGCCTACCCCGACATGATCCTTCACATAGGTTCCGGCTGCTCCATCAGGCTCGATCTTCACGCTGATGCGATACCGCTTTGCGGAAGGGGAGGCAGAGAGAGAATAACTGCGATAGAGCAACGATCCGCCACCCACCCCCTGAAGACGCAGGACGACATACTGGCCCGGCAGCGCCATCTGCAAAGGTTCGTCATTCGCGCTCGTCATCGTCAGCGAAAGCACATCTGCAGATTCCTGATTGACTGCCGTCACCGTCAGTCGCCGAAATCCGGATTTGACGGGACGTGCCGCAACCGCCGGCACAAGGCCGGCATTGCCCCCTTCCGAAGGAGAGGATTCGCTCTGCAACAATGCCTCGAACGAGCCACGCCAGCCCGGCGAAAGCGCCTCAAGCGCCATTGCCCGCTCCAGCTGGTCGCGCGGGTGATTGGGCGAATAGAGCAGCGCGTTTATCTGCTCCACGGTCATTCCGTCTTTCGCCTGTCCCACCTTTACGATTTCGTCGCCGGCGCCGACCGTTCCTTCCTGCAGCACTCGAAAGTAAAAGCCGGGTCGTCCGCTGCCTGTCAGCAACGCCGGCATTCTGGGTTCGTCCGTGCGTATGCCGACACGATAACAGGTGACGCGAGGCTGGGTGACTTCGAAGAGCGCGCTTCCGATCTGATAGCGATCTCCAATGCAGACTTCGCTATCGGGCAATCCTTCGATGGTGAAGTTCTCGCCAAACTGCCCATGCACGAAGTCGGTTCGCTTCAGCTGCTCCTGCCAATGCCGATAGGATTCGATCTGGTAGACGAAAACGGCGCGATAGATGCCTCCATGACCGCCGAGGTCGCCCTGCCCGTCTCCATCAAGGTTCAGCTTGGCCACCCGGCAGCGGCCGGTGACGGGCGTTTTCCATATTCCCGTGTGGACCGTGCGGCCCTTCCACTGGATGTCACGCGGGAGTCCAACGTTCACCGATAGTAGTCGAGCCATGGTACCTTGCCCTTTTGCTGGCAATATCACCGCCGCCGAAAAAGACGTTCGACGTATAGCAATCTTTTCAGCAGCGGTTCTGGAAGAAGAAAACGGCCAATTGCTCCAGGAGATAGCGGACCCTGTTGCCACGACAGTCCCACTGCTCGAACTCCGCCATGATCAACCAGTCGAAATCATGCGCTGTCGTTCAACAGGCCATCGCCCGACTATGGCATCCAGGTGGATGCTACTACGGGCGAGACCCTTGTCAATGCGCCCTTGGGATGACCAGCAGACCGAAGTGCCATTGAGTAGCCTCGGTTTGGTCTTGCGCACGTCGTGGCATCCATTCCATGGTGGAATGACACTTCCGAAGGGAGATCGCGACTTGGATAGAATGGCGGCAATGGAGACTTTTGTCCGGGTCGTTGAAACCGGCTCCTTTTCTGAAGCGGCGCGGCAATTGCGTGTCGGCCAGCCGGCAATATCGAAAACCATTGCTCAGCTGGAGGAACGGCTCGGTATAAAGCTGCTACTCCGCTCGACGCGTGGTCTCACACCGACCGAGGCAGGAGAGAGCTTTTACGAGCGCGCCAAGCGCTCGATCGAAGAGGCCGACGAAGCCGATTATGCTGCCCGAGGCGCAGGTGCCAGCCTTTCGGGACGCCTTCGCGTCAGCGCAGCTCCGACATTCGCGAGCCTGCACGTCATTCCGCATCTCCCAAAGTTTCAGGCACAACATCCAAACCTCGATATGGAAATCGTCCTGGATGACGGTCATATCGACCTGATCGAGGAAGGCATCGACATCAGCCTGCGGATGGGAGCCTTGTCTGATTCCAATCTTACAGCTCGAAAGATCGGTGAATCGCCGCGTCTGGTCGTCACAGCTCCCTCCTATCTCGAAAGAGCGGGCGAGCCACGCATTCCCGGTGAGCTGATTTCTCATGAAAGCATCATCTATGCAAAGGGCAGCGGCCGCGATGTGTGGATGTTTCGCAAAGACTCATCGGAAGTTTCCGTAACACTCAGAGGGCGGGTCCGGATCTCAGCCGCGGAAGGTGTTCGCGCAGCCGTGCTTGCCGGCATGGGGCTTGCGGTTGCCTCAGAATGGATGTTTGCGCCGGAGCTCGCCTCAGGCCACGTGAAGGCTGTGCTTGACGACTGGGCGCTCGCTCCAATCGACTTGTGGGCTGTCTTTCCGGCCGGTCGCAGCGTCAGCGCCAAGGCGCGTGCCTTTGCTGCCTTTGTCGAAGAGCAATTGGCCAATCTCGACCTCTCCAAACCGTCCTGAACCTCAAACTTCTTCCACGAAATGCCATCACATTGCCATTCCTGTCAGGAATAGGTCTTAGTCGCCGCCGCTTTCTACCGCGGCTTCCCTCCAATCCGTACCTTCAGTCGCATGGTCCAGCGGATCACGAAGCACAACACAGCGTCGAGCGAACAGCCGACGCGCATCAGAAGGAATGGAACGATGGCAAGGAAGCTCGAAGGCAAGATCGCAGTTATCACCGGCGGGAGCGCCGGCATCGGCCTTGGTGCGGCAAAGCACTTTGTCGAGGAGGGGGCGCAGGTATTCATTACTGGTCGCCGTCAATCGGAACTCGACAAGGCGGTCGCCGAGATTGGCAGAAACGTCACGGCGATCCAGGCCGATGCAGCAAAGCTCGATGACATCGATCGGATCTATGAAGTCGTGAAGGCAAAGGCCGGCCGCATCGACATTCTCTTCGCCAATGCCGGCTTTTACGAGTTCGGCACATTCGGCGAAATCACGGAAGAACATTTCGACAAGACGTTCAACACCAATGTGCGCGGTCTTCTCTTTACCGTGCAGAAGGTGCTGCCCCTGCTCTCCAGGGGCTCGTCGGTGATCCTTACCGGGTCGATCGCATCGATAAAGGGATATCCGTCCTTCTCGGTCTATGACGCAACCAAGGCCGCGATCCGTTCGTTCGCCAGAGGCTGGATCGTCGACCTCAAAGGTCGCGACATCCGCATCAACGTGCTGAGCCCAGGCCATACCGAAACGCCCGGCCTTTCGGTTCTCGCCGATGAGACCGTACGGAATGCGATGAAGGCGAACGTGCCGCTCGGCCGGATGGGCACGCCGGAAGATCTTGCAAAGGCTGCCGTCTTCCTTGCCTCCGACGACAGCAGCTATATCACCGGCATCGAACTCTTCGTCGATGGTGGCGTCGCCCAGTTCTAAGCGGAGGGCCACTAGGCCCCTGTTCTGGCTATCGGATGATCCGTGAGGTGTCGGCCGCGATAAAACTCGCCGGCCGACATTTGTTTGGAGGCAAGAGAATTCCACGAGGACCTTTGGAGCAAGCCATTCCGCAGTTCGGCGTTGCACCGCAAGACTTTGTAAGTTAGGGATGAGCATCCACAAGGACCCGGTGAAACCCCGGGTGGCTCTTCTGGCCGCCGATCCGCCAGACAACACAGCAACGCAACCTTTCCAAGGACCGAGCCTCTCGGCCCGTTGCATTCAACTGTGAAAAATCTCCAATGCGATCTCTTTCAAACTACCGTCAGGAGTGGTTCTCCAACATCCGTGGCGATCTTCTCTCCGGCATCGTCGTCGCGCTCGCCCTGATCCCGGAAGCCGTCGGTTTTTCGGTCATTGCCGGCGTCGATCCTAAGGTCGGGCTCTTCGCCTCGGTGGCAATCGCCTGCGTCACGGCGATTACCGGCGGCCGGCCTGCCATGGTGTCTGCGGCCACAGCCTCCACTGCCGTCCTTATGGGTCCGCTGGTCCGCGACCACGGCCTGCAATATCTCTTCGCTGCCACGATCCTGATGGGCCTGCTGCAGATCGTTGCCGGTTTCCTGAAGCTCGGGCGACTGATGCGCTTCGTCTCCCGTTCTGTGATGACCGGTTTCGTCAATTCGCTGGCGATCCTGATCTTCATCGCGCAGCTGCCGCAGCTCATCCATGTGCCCGAAGTGACCTATCTGCTGATCGCCATTGCGCTGGCCGTCATCTATCTGTTCCCCTATGTCACCAAGGCGCTCCCCTCGCCGCTGGTGGCGATCGTCGTGGTCACCGTCATCGCGCTTGGCCTCGGCATTCAGGTGAAGACGGTCGCCGATCTCGGCGAGATGCCGACGGCGCTGCCGCCTTTTGCCCTTCCGCAGATACCTTGGACCTGGGAGACACTGCGGATCATCTTTCCTTATTCGATCGCACTCGCCGCAGTCGGCCTGCTGGAGTCGCTGTTGACGGCACAGATCGTCGATGACCTGACGGACACGCCGAGCAACAAAAGCCGCGAATGCATGGGGCAAGGCGCCGGTAACATCGTCTCGGCGCTGTTCGGCGGCATGGGCGGCTGCGCCATGATCGGCCAATCAGTGATCAACGTAACGTCAGGCGGCCGCGGACGGCTCTCCACCTTCGTCGCCGGGGCCTTCCTGCTGGTGCTGCTTCTGGTGCTCGACGATATCCTGCGCATCGTGCCGGTCGCGGCCCTTGTCGCCGTGATGATCATGGTCTCGATCGGGACTTTCTCCTGGAAGTCGATCGTCGACCTCAAGCGCCATCCCGGCACCTCGTCGATCGTCATGCTTGCGACTGTCGCGACCGTACTTGCCACGCAGGATCTTTCCAAGGGCGTCGTGGTGGGCGTGCTGCTGTCGGGCATCTTCTTCGCCAGCAAGGTCGCAAGACTGTTCACCGTCACACGGAGCGACGATGCAGATTCGGACACGGTGACCTATCGCGTGGAAGGTCAGATCTTCTTCGCCTCCGCCGAGAGCTTCATCGGTGCCTTCGATTTCTCGACTGCGGAAAAGAAGATCATCATAGATGTGAGCCAAGCCCATCTCTGGGATATTACGGCCGTCGGCGCGCTCGACAAGGTCGTTATCAAGTTCCGGCGTGCGGGTGTGGATATCGAGGTGCTCGGCTTCAACAGGGCCAGCGCCGACATGGTCGACAAGTTCGCGCTCCATGACAAGGATGAGCGGCAGGCGGCAAGCGCCTCGTTGCACTAGCAATTTGATAGGGGCGTGCCGCGGCCTCCCGGCGCACCCCACTCCAGTCACAACTGGCACATATATGAACGGACGCTTCACGTTACGTTCACCTATCGCCAGATAGTGTCCGGGGGCAATGTTATGAAGGAAACATTCATGAAGAAGTTTTTGATAATTGCTCTTGCTGCAACTGTAATGGCCGCTCCGATGGCCAGCGCTCAGGATTGGCACAGGAACGACCGGCATCACTCGGAGAAGTATCCGAAGGGCTGGGGACCGCACCGTGGACCTGATCGCAAGGGATACTATCACGGTTATCAGGGCTATAGGGACCATCGGCCCGGCTATCGCCGTGGCCACGATGGTCTCTGGTACCCGGCAGCAGCATTCGCTCTCGGCGCAATCATTGGCGGCGCTTTGGCCAACTGATCATTCAAGCCGCCGCCGGTCTCCGGCGGCGGTTTTGCCTTAGGCGATCTCTTCATCACCCGCCGGCGTCCTGTTCAGCTCCTTTCTCTCGATCGATGCGGAACTAAATGACCCAAAAGTCATTTATGGCTCTGCAGCGGGAGGATTTGCCATGGAAGACGTTCTGGTGGTGGGTGCGGGGCCAACAGGTCTCGTATTGGCGCTATGGCTGGCCCAGCAAGGCATAAAGGTTCGTATCATCGACAAGAGTGTCGGCCCTGGAGAGACTTCACGGGCAATGGCCGTTCAGGCCCGCACTTTGGAGCTGTATCGGCAACTCGACATTGCGGAGACAGTTGTCGCGGCGGGCTATCGCAATCCCAGCGTCAATCTCTGGGTCCATGGCAAGCGCAAGGCACAGGTCACGTTGGCTGATGCCGGAAAAGACCTCACGCCCTATCCCTTCGTATTGATCTTCCCGCAGGACCAGCACGAGCGTCTGCTGATCGAGCGGCTTGAGGCCATGGGTGTCCATGTGCAGCGACAGACAGAGTTGCTCGACTTCGAAGATATGGGCGACCACGTCAAAGCACGGCTGCAGGCCGGCGGAGGCGAGCAGATCTGCGAGGCGCGTTACATTGCCGGCTGCGACGGCGCTCACTCGACGGTGCGCCACGAGATCGGCGCGGATTTCGAGGGAGGGACTTACAGACAGACCTTCTATGTCGCCGATGTGGAGGCACGCGGCATGAATCCTCCCAACCAGATACATGCCAGCTTTGAAGGCACCGATTTTGTCGCTCTTTTCGGCTATGGCCATGATGACATGTATCGCCTGATCGGCACCATCGACGAAAGCCGGATGGATGGCGACGCCCTCACTTTTGACGATGTCGGGCACTTGGCGGTCGATTCTCTTGGCGTGCGGATCGACAAGGTGAACTGGTTTTCGAGTTACCGCGTCCATCACCGTGTCACCGATCGGTTCAGGCATGGACGCGCTTTCCTGGTCGGGGATGCGGCCCATGTGCATAGCCCGGCCGGTGGCCAGGGCATGAATACCGGCATCGGCGATGCAATCAATCTGGCCTGGAAGCTGGCGACAGTGGTCAAGGGCAAGGCACCGGACAGCCTGCTCGATACCTATCAAGGAGAGCGGATGGCATTTGCTCACAGGCTCGTGGACACGACCGACCGCGTGTTCAGTTTCGTCGCCACAGAAGGGAGTTTCGCCAATTTCGTGCGCCTGAGGATTGCGCCCTTCTTCGTTGGCGTTGCGACCAGCTTCTCGGATGTGCGGCAATACATGTTCCGGCTGATCTCCCAAACGATGCTGAACTATCACGATAGTACTTTAAGCGTAGGATCTGCCCACAAGGTTCTGGGCGGCGATCGCCTGCCATGGGTGCGTCTGGCCAACGCGGACAATTATGCGCCCCTCGCTGCCATTACCTGGCAGGTCCATGTCTATGGGACGGCAAAGTCCGATCTGGAAAGCTGGTGCAACCAGCAGGGCATTCCGCTGCATGTCTTCGAATGGCAGCCGCAGCACGAGAAAGCCGGGCTGGCGCGGGATGCCGCTTATCTGCTGCGGCCTGATACCTATGTCGCTGTCGCCGATCCGCAGGCGTCGGCCGAAACGCTTGCGCATTACGCAAAAGCGCACGGCTTCACTCTCGGATGAAGCACAGGTCGCGGGAATTGTCTGAGATCCAACCAAAGTGGAACCGCCGCAAGGAAGCGCGGCCGGCCGAGATCATCGAGGCGGCGATGGACGTGTTCGTCGAAAAGGGCTTCGCGGCCGCCAGGCTTGATGATGTCGCCAAGCGGGCGGGCATCGTCAAAGGCACGCTCTATCGCTACTTCGACACGAAGGAAGACGTGTTCCGCGCCGTCGCCCGGCATGCCATCGCCACCAATCTGGACGCGATCGGGCAGGCGGCGAGTGCATTCGGAGGCTCGCTCGCCGAACTCGTGCCTGCGCTGCTGATCCGGATGGCCGATCACTTGAGCGACAGCCGCGTGCCCGCCATTGTCCGAATGGTGGTTGCCGATAGCCGGACATTTCCCGACCTCGCCCGTATCTGGCACGACGAAGTCGTTACAAAGGTGCTGGCGTTCCTGACCGGCCTTATTGCCCAGGCACAGGCCCGCAACGAGGTTCGGCCGGGCGATCCGAAACTCTATGCGTTTTCGATCATCGGCCCGATGGTCACTGCGCTGCTGTTTCATGAGGTATTCGGAGAATTCAGCGCCTCTCCGCCGAAGCTGAGCGATCTGGCTGCCCAGCATGCACAGGCGGTACTTCGGGGTATGCTTGTCACACCTCTGTAGGGGACGCCCTCCTCCTGAACTATCCTAAGTATTATCGACGCGTAGGGATGCCGCGCTATCTCCAGCATTCAATCCTTGTCCCTGTCCAGAAACCGGGAGATCGTCCTTGCCATCCGAAATCGAACTGAAACTCGAGCTTTCCCTGGAAGCCGTGAAACAGCTTCTCAGTTCCGATATTCTGGGCGAGCCGAATAGCGTTCTGATGCAGACTTCGACCTATTTCGACACCGCGGACCGGACACTGTTCGAACACGGCTTTACGTTGCGTATTCGCCGCACCGGCGAGGCGCGAATGCAGACAGTCAAGGCGACAGGGGAAAGCGCCTCGCTGTTTGCGCGATCGGAATGGGAGACGCCGGTCCAGGAAGATACGCCTGTTCTCGACCACACCAGTCCTCTTCAAAGCGAATTCGGCACCGATCTCGAGGTCGCGCCTCTCTTTGTCGTCGAGATCGCGCGTCGGGTCTGGAATATCGATGAATCCGGCTCGACAATCGAGGTGGCGCTCGACCAGGGCAAGGTCGTCTCCGGCGAGCGTGCGACCTCCATTTGCGAAGCCGAGATCGAGCTGAAGGATGGCGACCTAGATAGCCTCTTCATCTTCGCGCGAAAACTGGAGGCAGTTGCGCCGTTCCGCTTCGGCGCCCGCTCAAAGGCTGAGCGTGGTTTCTCGCTCATCGAAGCGCAACAGAACGCATACAAGGCCGAGCCTCTGCATCTCGACCGCAACATGCGCACGATCTCCGCTTTCCAGACGATCGTCGCCTCCTGCTTCCGGCACTTCCGCCTGAATGAAGATATCCTTCTGCTGCGGAGAAACGCGGAAGCGCTGCATCAGGCCCGCGTCGCCATCCGACGCCTTCGGTCGGCATTCTCGCTGTTCAAACCGCTGCTGCGAGGCAACGAGCCGCAGCGGCTCAAGGATGAATTCCGCTGGCTCGCAGGCGTCCTCGGGGAAGCCCGAAATCTGGATGTCCTGATGACAAAGGCGACGGATCGCGATTTGCGGGCCAAGCTGAAGGATGCACGCGAGGCCGTCTATGACGATGCCGTCATGGCGCTGGGATCATCGAGAGCCAGGGCGTTGATGCTGGATTTCAACGAATGGCTTGAGTGCGGCGACTATCATGCACGCGTCGTGCCCGGAAATGCACCTGCCCACGACTTCGCCGCCAAGGCGCTCGGCAAGATGCGCAGGAAGCTGAAGAAGCATGGCCGAGACCTTGCCGAAGTCGATGACGAAGAACGTCACCAGGCCCGCAAGGATGCGAAGAAACTCAGATATGCCGCCGAGTTCTTCGGATCGCTGTTCGACAACAAGCGCGGCGTCCGTCGGCACAAGCGGTTCATCGCATCCATGGAAGAACTGCAGGATCATCTCGGCGACCTGAACGATCTGGCGACCGGTCCGAGGGTGCTTAGTCAGCACGGCCTCTCCAATCACCCTGCCCGCGACACCGTCATATCGCGTGCCAACAAGGGAGCGCTGATCGACAAGGCGCAGGCGTCGCTGGACGACGTGTTGGATGCCAAGCGGTTCTGGCGGTGAGCGCCTCAGCCCTGACTCCTGCGGCTGATCGGCAAAATGCTTCATCGCAAACTCGGCGATCCTCTGGTTCGAGCGGCGGGCGTCTTCGAGCCAGAAGGGGAAGAGCTGCCATTGATGAATCATGCCGGGCCAGACCTCCGATGTGACGTCGACGCCGGCTTCGCGTGCCTTGGCGGCGAAGCGCAGCGTATCATCGAGAAGCGTCTCTCGCGAGCCGACCTGAAGCAGCAGCGGCGGGAATCCTTTGAGATCGGCATAGAGCGGCGAAGCATCGGGATCGGTCGGCGACATCTTTCCGAGATAGGCCTTGCGGACGGCCTCCAGTTGCGGCTTGCCGACCACCGGATCGCTGTTGGCATTCTCCTTCATCGAGTTTCCGGTTTCCGCGAGGTCCGTCAGGGGGCTCATAGCGACAACACCGGCCGGCAAAGGACGCATGGCCCGCATCTGCCGCAGAGTAGCCTCCAGGGCGATATTTCCCCCGGCAGCGTCGCCGACGATTACGATATTCTCGCTGCGATATCCCGATTGCAGCAGCCATCGAAAAACCGTCAGCGCGTCATCGATCTGCGTCGGATAGACGTAATCAGGCATCAGCCGGTAATCGATGAGAAACACATCGGCCGAGGCTGCCTTGGCGAGCGAGCCGGCGATTGCCCGATGCGTCTCGGGCGATCCGCTGTAGAAGCCGCCGCCGTGAATATAGAGGATAGCCCTAGTGCCGATGGGATAATGAAGGCGAGCGGGCCATAACATCTCCCCCTCCACGCCATCTGCATCGATATGCCTGATTTGGACGCGGCTAGGTTCCGGGGCAGCATCCATCAGCTTGCGGAAGGCGGTACGGCGCTCCGTCAGGCTATGAGCTCCGTCGAAATGCTGATGGAAGAGCCCAACCAGCTTCTCCACCTGTTCCTTGGATTTCGGTGTCTGCTGTGCGTCCTCCGCGGTCGCCGATGACATCGCCAGAACGACATACAGCGTCGAGATGACGCTCGCTCCAATCAGTGATCGCGCCGCGGCGCGCAAGAAACTTGCCGATTTCAACTGTCTCATCCACCTATCCCGCGATGACGCAACAGGCGTCATCGGATGTCCCCGTTGCTCATGCGAACATAGCCGAGATCTCGCGAAATCGTGAGCGGATTTGCGCTGGATCGGCGGTAGAATCATCTCTCATGCGTTTGAAACGCCTATGACCTCCTCCATATAGCCGGATGGGCTGGAGAAGGAGCTGCGAATGAAGTTCTTTACCTATACGCTCTCGACAATCGCACTATCGCTGCTGATGGCCGTGCTCGCCAATCCCGAAGCCGCCATGGCATGCAGCAAGATCATCGGCACGAGCTGACGATGCAAAAACGGCCTGCCGCATCCAGCAAGGTGCGGCAGATGCCTTATTTCCGAGTCCATCGGACGCTTTGTTCCGCCCCTGCTACAATGCATGGCAGCTATACCGAATAAGGCCTGCTGCTCGCAGGTGAAGTCCGTACAAAAGACGGACCATTTCCAGATTCGGTAATATGATCGCCACCCAGTCACACATCCGTGGCGTCCTGCTTGCGTTCCTGGCCTATGCGGTCTACGCCTTCAGCGATGCTTCCGTCAAAATTCTCCACGGCGCAGTTCCCGCCTATCAGGCCGCCTTCATCGGCGCGGTCCTGGGCATTGTTGCTCTGCCCTTCATCAAGGGCCGCGGCGATCGCTGGAGCGACATGGTGGCGACCTCGAACCGTTGGCTGTGGCTGTTGCGCTTCGTTTGTGCGGCCATCGGCTCCATCGCCTCGATCATAGCTTTCACCAAGCTTCCGATGGCGGAAGCCTTCTGCCTGCTTTTCCTGCTGCCCTGTTTCGTCACCATTCTGTCGGTGATCTTCCTGAAGGAAGACGTGCGCTGGCAGCGCTGGGCTGCCGTCATCATCGGCTTTCTCGGCGTGCTTGTGGTGCTGCGGCCCGGTTTTCGCGAGCTTTCGATCGGACATCTGGCTGCGGCAACCGGCGGCCTGGTCGCGGCAATCTCCATCGTTGCGGTGCGTGCGCTTGGTCCCGCCGAGAAGCTGTTGTCGCTCTACGGCTCGGCACTCCTCGGCATCCTTTTCATATCGGGCGTGCTGATGGTCTCCGATCTGACGGTTCCGACCGCGCAAGAATGGCTGTTTCTGGCCGGGTATGGCCTCTTCGGTGCGCTTGGAAACGTCTTTGCGATGACTTCCGCGCGAATGGCGCCGGCCAGTCTGGTCGCGCCGCCGCAATATAGCCAGATGATCTGGGCGATAGGCTTTGGCTATTTCATTTTCAACGATAGTGTCGATATGCCGATGGCTTTCGGCATAGCATTGATCATCTGCTCCGGACTGCTGACGCTTGTCCGGGAGCGCAAGCGCGGCACTCCGCTTCCGACGCCTGTACTCTCCACCGACAGCCAGGCTGCCCTTGCGACCACCAAGGCGGCGACATCCGGGAATGAGACCGAAGCCGCCTCGACGTAAGTTGCGACCTCACCTAGGCGCATGGCTCCTTACTGGGGACCACCTGGCTTTATCGTGGTCGTGGCGGAAACAGGGTCACTTGCCGGAAATGTATCTTCCAAGCCTCTGTCGAGTTGCTTGTCAGGGCTTGCCTTGTCCTTCTGCAGCGATTGAACGGCAGGAGAAGGCGCTTCCCTCTTTGATGGGATTGGGCCCTTGGCCAACCGCTCCTGCCGTTCCTTTTCGATATTCTGCATTTCGATATCCTCCGAGATCTACGCGACCTCAACACCGTGGCAGCCGGGTTTGTTCCACCCGACAAAACCGGACGGGCTTGCCTAAAATCCTCCCTAAAATTGCTCGTTGCTCCGTCCATATGTGCTACGTGTTATCTCGATAACCAGGATGGAGACCGACGTATGGCGACGTTGAAAAACATATGCATCTTCGGCGCGGGCGCACTTGGCGGCGCGGTCGCGGGAAAGATCGCGACAGCCCTCAAGAATGAGGCGACCGTCTCCGTCGTAGCGCGCGGCGCGCATCTCGCCGGCATCCGCAAGAATGGTCTGCGCGTGTGGGAAGCCGGGGCGGATGAGCCGCTTGTCACGCATCCGGCAGCGACAGATGATGCTTCACAACTGCCGAAGCAGGATCTCGTCATCACCGGCCTCAAGGGGCATCAGCTGGGCGGCGCAGCAGCTGATATCGCAAAGCTGATGCACGACGGCACCCGCGTCGTGATGATCCTGAACGGCATTCCCTGGTGGTATTTCCATCGGGATCGCGACAGCCGCTTTGCCGAAAGGCAGATCGAAGAACTCGACCCGAACGGCGACCTCTGGCGCCTGATCGGGCCGGAGCGCGTGATCGGTTGCGTCGCCTATCAGGGTGCCGAGGTGGTTAGTCCGGGCGAAATCAGGCTTTCCAACAAGGGTCGCTTCGTGCTCGGCGAACCCTCCGGCGAGGCGACGGCCGATCTGCAGGCGATTTCCTCGCTGCTGACCAGCGCCGGGCTCACCATCACCACGTCACCACGGATTCGCGACGATATCTGGAGCAAGCTGATGGGCAATGCGGCCTTCAACCCGATCAGCGCGCTCACCAGAGCGCTGATGACCGACATCATGGCCGACCCTGCCCTCTCCGAGACGGTCGCCAAAGTGATGAACGAGGTCAAGTCCGTCGGCGAAGCGCTTGGCACCCGCTTCAGCGTCTCCATCGAAAGCCGGTTGGAGCAGTCGCGTCATGTCGGTGCTGTGCGAACGTCGATGCTCCAGGATCTCCTGGGCGGCAAGGCTCTGGAAATCACGCCGCTGGTCGGGATGGTCGTGTCGCTGGGCAAGCTTTCGGATGTCCCCACCCCGACCTCGGAAACAGTCCTCGCCCTGGTGAGCCAGCTAGATCGGGAAAACCTAAAGGCCGGCTGAGCCGAGATGGCGTGACCGAATGTCGGCCGGAGGAATGTAACCTCCGGCACTTCAAGCAGTTTAGGCGCAACGCCAACAAGGCGACGGCTCCGCGAAAGCAGAGTGAAATGCCTTTATATTTTTCCTATTTCTTCGCCTTTTCTCACGAATGGATTTCCTATGCGGCGCGGCGTTAGCGTGATGGTCGAACGCAAAGGTGAATGCCATGCTCGACTCTCTTTCCCCCGATATGCCTGAAACGATCCGCTATCTCGCCAAGGATCACACCCAGGATCACCGCCTCTCAGGATCCTCTTCCGCCTCTCCCTCCACGCGCGGGCGGCGACGCCGGAACCGGCAGATGCGCGAGAAGCGCACGGCCTACATCATGATGGGTTTCGGCCTGCTGCTCGGCGCTCTCGAGCTTTATATCGTGCTTTCCTATTTCTGAGCATCGACAGATGAGAACCGTCTATATGGAGACTAACAGGCCGCCGCCGCGCATCAGCGGGGCGCTCACGGCGCTCGTCACCCCCTTCGAGAACGGCGCGCTGGATCGCGTCAGCCTGATGGCGCTGGTCGAATGGCAAATTCGAAGCGGCGTCGATGGGCTGGTTGCTTGCGGCCTGACCGGCGAAGGGCCGGTCCTGACAGAGGCGGAACGCGCCGAGATCATTGGAACCTGCGTTGAAATCGCCGAGGGCAAGGTCCCTGTAATCGCCGCAACGGGCACGAATGATACCGCGACGACCATCGAGGAGACGCGGCACGCAAAGGCGCTTGGCGCCACGGCTGCCCTAGTCACCCTGCCCTACTATTCCAAGCCAGGACAGAAGGGTGTCATCCATCATTTCGAAACGCTTTCGGCCGCCGTCGATATCCCGATCATCGTTCACAATCTGCCGTCTCATACGGCGATCGACCTTGCCCCGGCGACCGTTGCCCAGTTGGGCGCGATAACCGGAATTATCGGGATCGCCGATGGGACAGGCAATATCGAAAGAGTCACCGATTGGCGACGTCTATTGCCGTCGGGGTCGGCCCTGTTCTCAACACATGACGCGACCTCTTTGGGCTTCACCCTCGCCGGTGGGCAAGGCGTCATATCGTCAGCCTCCAATGTCGCCCCGCGATTGGTAGCGGCCATGCAGCATGCCGCTGGTGCAGGGAATCTTCCCGCAGCATCGGTCCTGCTGGACCGGCTGCATCCGCTCTTCCGCGCTCTGAGCCGCGAAAGCGAGCCGGCGACGATCAAACATGCGCTGGCAATCCTTGAAAAAGCGAAGGCCGAGGTTCGTCTGCCGCTGGTTTGCGTGGAGAGCGATACTGCGGGCGTCATCAGCGATGCTCTGGAGACGCTCCAGGCAGGCTGCAAGGCTTCCTGTGACCTGAACGCCATGCCCCGGCATGTTGTCGGACATTACCTATCGCTATGAGATTTTTATATTTTTCGGAATCTCCCCAAATGGAAATCCTATCCCTCCATCAATAGATTCATCAGCGTGGCACCCATACCGATCTAATTGGCAGGGTGCCGGCGACATCAAGAAAGGATTTATGTGATGTCACGCTATGCAGATCATGCCGGCCCGGTGGACCCGCTCCAACGCCGGCGGGCGGTTGCAAAGGCTCACGCCACGCACACCGCTTCTCCTCATTCCTGGCAGTCCGGCATGATTGCCATCGCCCCTCGTCTGGCGCTGGTCTTTCTCGTCGCAAGCGCCATCCAGATGCTGATGCACTGGTCCGGCCGCTGATCGTACGCAAGGTATAACGAGGACTTTGACGCAAATGGCAAATGCACAATTGATGCCCCGCAGCTCGGCAAGCAAGCTCGCTGCCACCCAGCCACGCTTCACGATCGGTCGGGATCGCCGTGGAACCTGGATAGTCCAAGACAGGCAGGGGCTGGTCGGCGGCCTGTTCGCCAACGAAGCAGCAGCGCTGCATTTCGCAGTCGAGGAAAGCAATTACAATCCGGCCGACATATGCCGCGCACCTGACGGCTCGGTGCTCGACTTCGGCGGTAATATTACACTCGTCAACCTGCACTGAAATGTGACACCGGAGCGCCCTTACTGGGCGCTCTTCTCGTATATAGCTGAACGCTTCTTTAACCGGGCAATTGCTAAGCTCCTGATGCCGCGTGACACCAGATTCCGAAAGAGCAATGCCAAATCCAGCCTTCCGCTATACTCACTATGACCTCAAGGAACAGCGTGCCGGCGTGATGATCGAAATCACGCTATCGGCGGTCGCCAATGTGCGGCTCATGAACGCCCAGAACTTCCAGCGTTTCACAGAAACGCTGAATCACAAATTCCTTGGCGGCGTTGCCAAGAAATCTCCCATCCGCCTGACGATCCCGGAAGCCGGTCGCTGGCATCTCATCGTCGACATGGAAGGCCACAATGGCCTGGCGGAATCCAGCGTGAAGATGATCGACCAGGCATCCGCTCCGCGCATTCAAAGGGCGCCGGAACCAAACACCGCCAGCCAATGATACCTGTTGCGGGGACACCTGTTGCGGGCGGCCGTCCTATCGTCCGCCACGCTCCTTGCGCAGTTTCGCCCACCACTCCAGCCTCTTCCTGATATCGCGTTCGAAGCCACGCTCCGGCGGGTCATAGAAGGTCTGGCGACCCATTTTCTCAGGGAAGTAATCTTGCCCCGAAAATGCGTCGGGCTCGTCGTGGTCGTAGCGATACCCGTCGCCGTAACCCTCACCCTTCATCAGTTTGGTCGGGGCATTCAGGATATGCTTCGGCGGCAGCAGCGAGCCATGTTGCTTGGCTGCAGCGGTTGCGGCCTTGAAGGCGTTGTAGACGGCGTTGGATTTCGGGGCGGTCGCGAGATAGACGCAGGCCTGCGCCAACGCCAATTCACCTTCCGGTGACCCGAGATAATCATAGGCGTCCTTGGCTGCATTGCAGATCACCAGCGCCTGCGGATCGGCAAGGCCGATATCCTCGACCGCCATGCGCATCAGGCGTCGGCCGAGATAGAGTGGATCCTCGCCGGCATCGAACATGCGCGCCAGGTAGTAAAGCGCCGCATCCGGATCCGAGCCGCGGACGGACTTATGCAAGGCCGAAATCAGATTGTAGTGGCCATCCTGCGCCTTGTCATAGACCGGCGCCCGGCGCTGGACGATGCGCACAAGCGCGTCAGGGTCGAAAGTCTCGTCCTTGCGCGCCGCGCGCCAGACTTCTTCCGCCAGCGTCAGCACGGCGCGGCCATCGCCATCAGCCATGCGGATCAGGCTGGCGCGGGCGTCGGCCGTCAACGGCAGAGGTTTGTGCTCTATGGCTTCCGCACGAACGAGGAGTTCTTCGAGACTTTCTTCGTCATGCGACCTGAAAGTCAGTACGCGTGCGCGGGACAAAAGAGCGGCGTTGAGCTCGAAGGACGGGTTCTCCGTCGTGGCGCCGACCAGGATCACCGTACCGTCTTCCATGACCGGTAGGAAACTGTCCTGCTGGGCGCGGTTGAAGCGATGGATCTCATCGACGAAAAGCAAGGTCTGGCGACCATCCATGCGGCGCAGGCGAGCCCCTTCAAAGACCTTCTTCAGGTCCGCCACGCCGGAGAAGATCGCCGAGATCTGCTCGAATGCCAATCCCGCCTCGCCCGAGAGTAAGCGCGCCACTGTCGTCTTGCCGGTGCCGGGCGGTCCCCAGAAGATCATCGAACCGAGCGAGCCGCTCTCGATCATGCGGCGCAGCACACCGTCCTCACCGGTCAGATGTTGCTGACCGGTGACATCGCCTAGGGTTTGCGGCCGCAGGCGATCGGCGAGAGGCCGCCTCTTGGCGACCTCTTCCGGAACTCGCGGTGCAAATAGATCATCGCTCATCGAAAGAACTGCCTGATCCGCTGGCCATCCCGCTCGATCTCCACACGCCAGATGCCCGGATCTTCTTTGGCGGCGGCTTCAAGGTTCTGAGTCGAGGTGATCGCCGTGCCATTGACGGAAACGATAATATCCTTTGGCGCGAAGCCCAATCGCTCGGCTGCAGAATCGCTCTTCAGACTTTCGACAACGACGCCTGTCGTATCGGTCGGAAGGTGCATTTCGTCGGCGACGCGTGGGGAAAGGTTGGCGACCGTCGCGCCGGCAAAGGGATTGTGACCGTCGATAAGCCGCTCATCCCGCGGCCGCGTCTCCGGCGCACCCGCCAGCGTCAGCGAGTCCTGATGCTCTTTGCCGTTGTCGAGAACGGTCAGGGAGACGCTGGCGCCAAGCCCTGCGGTAGTCAGGCGGTAGCCGAGCGCATCGGGATGCTCGACCGGGATGCCGTTCAATGCGGTGACCACCTCGCCGGGCTTCAAGCCGGCCTTGGCGGCAGGTCCACCCTCAACGACCTTGGTGACAAGGGCGCCACGCACCTTGTCAAGCCCCAGGGCTTCAGCGACCTCTGACGTGACAGGTTCGAAGGAGGCGCCGATATAGGGGCGCTCGAATGTCTTGTCGCCGCGATCGGCCGCGGCCAGGAAGACTTTCACGAGATTGGCCGGCGTGGCAAAGCCGATGCCGTTGGAGCCGCCGCTCTGGGAGAAGATTGCGGTGTTGAGGCCGACAAGCTCACCCTTCATGTCGATCAGCGCGCCACCGGAATTGCCAGGATTGATCGCCGCATCGGTCTGGATGAAGAAGCCGACCGAATTCTTCACCTGATTTCGGGCGAGCGCCGAGACGATACCGCTCGTCACGGTCTGGCCGACGCCAAAGGGATTGCCGATGGCAAGCACGAGATCGCCGACTTCGAGCGCATCCGAATTGCCGATCGGCAGGGTCGGAAAGGTTTCCTTCGTCTGTAGCTTCAGAACGGCAAGATCGACATTCTCGTCACGCAACACGACCTTGCAGGGGAATTCACGGCCGTCCGAAAGCGCGATCTTAATGTCGTCTGCGCCATCGACGACGTGGTTGTTGGTGATGACGGTGCCGTTGGCCTCGACTATGACGCCGGAACCGAGCGAGGATTGCTTTTCGGTGCGGTTCGGCATCTGCTGGCCGAAGAACTGCTGGAAGAAGGGATCGCCGGCAAAGGGCGACTGGCTGCGCACGGTTTTCTCGGCATAGACGTTCACGACGGCGGCCGCCGTCTGCTTCACCAGCGGCGCAAAGGAAAGCTGCATTTCCATCTGGCTCTGCGGCACTGCCTTTGCCGTCTGCGCCTCGGCAACGACGGGAAAAGCGGCAATGAGAGCGATCATCGGAACGGCGGCATGTTTCAGCAAACGCTGCATAGAGAAACCCTTTTAAAATGCTCTTGAAACCAAGGTTGTAGCGCTAGACGCTAGAAAGAAAAGGGGGCGGAACCAAGGAAGATCAAGAGGCCGTTACTCCGCTGCCTTACCCTTTAAATGAACAAAACTGCGTGATCGTACATTTAGGTTCACGGGCCTTTTCCAGAAAGGCTTCGGAAGGATTTGAGCGTCGGCAAACCGGGATCTCACCGCCCGGTGATATAGTTCTTGCCGGCAGAATTGCGTTGAAGACGAGGGAACAGAGCGCATGACTTTATTCAACGGACTCATCGGTTTTACCCATGGTGGTTTCCTGACCCTAGTGGCGGTCTCTGTCATGGCAGGGAGTTCATTACTATCCCTTCCCCATCAGGCTGACGCAGCCAGTTTCGACTGCGACGCAAAGGTGCTTCAACCAGACGAGAAGGTGATCTGCGACAACAGGGCGCTGAACGATGCCGATGTGAAGATGGCCACGACCTTCGACCTGCTCTCCGGCCTGCTGGCGATGGGCTCCCGTGGGACGCTGCAGGATGAGCAGACCGCCTGGCTGAAGAAACGGCAGGCTTGTGCTGCGGATGCGGCTTGCATCAAGACGGCCTATGAAGAGCGGCTGAAGCAGTTCGACGAGACGTATAAGAAGATCAACCGGCCGCTGTGAGATGGCTTTCTGCAATCTGGATGTTAAGTTGCAATTGAGTATTGCGTCGATCGGTACCCAAGCACTTTTCATCGAGATTTTCCAATGAGCGAACCCTATCGCCTCCCTGACGAATTTGAGACGAAACGCTATCTCGTCCGGCGTATTCGCCCTTCCGACGCCGATGCAATCTTTGCCGGTTGGTCTTCCGATCCGGAGGTCACGAAATATCTGATCTGGCCTCCGCATACGGACATCTCCCAGACACGCGACTTTGCCGAACGAGGTGATCGCGATTGGCGGGACGGCGTCAGCTTTCCGGCGGTCATCAGCCCTCTCGACGCCCCACAGATGCTGATCGGCATGGTGCATCCCCGCCCGCTTGCAAGGAGAGTTTCGTATGGTTGGCTCATTCGAAGGGACCATTGGGGACAAGGTGTCGCCAGTGAGGTCGTCGCCTACACGGTAGATCATGCGCTGTCGCATCCCGCGATCTTTCGCGCCGAGGCAACATGCGATGTCGACAATATAGCCTCTGCACGAGTCATGGAAAAAGCAGGCATGGTGCGGGAGGGATTGCTGCGGCGCCACGGCCTGCATCCCAATGTTTCAGACGAGCCTCGGGACAGCTTTCTCTATGCCAAAGTGCGTTGAAGGCGCTGCAAGATCCTGCAACTGAGGTTTCCCACAGGAGATCAGGCGGGACACCCCTCCATCATCATCCGTTAAAAAGAAATGGCGCCCAACTAGATCGGACGCCATCTCAAAACCTCAAGCCGTTTGAAGCGCTTTCCGCTTATTCGGGCAGGATACGCACCGCGCCGCGGTCGGCGCTCGTTGCGAAGGCCGCGTAGGCCTTCAGTGCCGTCGTCACGTTGCGCTTGCGCTTCTCGGCCGGCTGCCAGCCCTTGCCGTCCTGCTCGGCGCGGCGCGCTGCCAACTCTGCATCGCTGACGCGCAGGCTGATCGTGCGGTTCGGGATGTCGATGTCGATCATGTCGCCTTCGCGCACGAGGCCGATCGTGCCGCCGTTAGCCGCTTCCGGCGAGACGTGGCCGATGGAAAGGCCGGAAGTGCCGCCGGAGAAGCGGCCGTCGGTGACCAGCGCGCAGGCCTTGCCGAGACCCTTCGACTTCAGATAGCTCGTCGGATAGAGCATTTCCTGCATGCCGGGGCCGCCCTTCGGGCCTTCATAGCGGATGACGACGACATCGCCGGCCTTGATCTCGTTCGCAAGGATCGCCTTCACAGACGCATCCTGGCTTTCGAAGACGCGGGCCGGGCCTGAGAACTTCAGGATCGATTCATCGACGCCTGCTGTCTTCACGATGCAGCCGTCGAGCGCCAGATTGCCCTTGAGGACAGCAAGACCGCCATCCTTCGAGAATGGATGCTCGACGGAGCGAATGACGCCGTGTTCGCGGTCCATGTCCAGCTCGTCCCAGCGCGCTTCCTGGCTGAACGCGACCTGGGTCGGGACGCCGCCGGGTGCTGCGCGGAAGAAATTGTGGACGGTGTCGCTGTTGGTGCGGGTGATATCCCAGCGGTCGATGGCATCGCCCAGCGTTTCGGCGTGAACGGTCGGGCAATCGCGATTGATCAGGCCACCCTTTTCCAGCTCGCCGAGGATCGACATGATGCCGCCGGCGCGGTGGACGTCTTCCATGTGAACATCGCTCTTGGCGGGCGCCACCTTCGACAAGCAGGGAACGCGACGCGACAGAGCGTCGATGTCAGCCATGGTGAAATCGATCTCGCCTTCGTGTGCTGCTGCCAGAATATGCAGCACCGTATTCGTCGATCCGCCCATGGCGATATCGAGCGACATGGCATTCTCGAAGGCCTTCTTGGATGCGACCTTGCGCGGCAGAACCGTTTCGTCTTCCTGCTCGTAGTAACGGCGAGCAATATCGACGATCAGATGGCCGGCCTCGACGAAGAGGCGCTTGCGGTCGGCATGCGTTGCCAGCGTCGAGCCGTTGCCGGGCAGCGACAGGCCTAGCGCTTCCGTCAGGCAGTTCATCGAATTGGCCGTGAACATGCCGGAGCAGGAGCCGCAGGTCGGACAGGCCGAGCGTTCGATGACCTTGACGTCCTCATCGCTGATCTTGTCGTCGGCCGCGGCGACCATCGCGTCGACCAGGTCGAGCGCGTGCGTCTTGCCATGCAGGACGACCTTGCCGGCTTCCATCGGGCCACCGGAAACGAAGACCGTCGGGATATTGAGGCGCAGGGACGCCATCAGCATGCCGGGCGTAATCTTGTCGCAGTTCGAGATGCAGACCATGGCGTCGGCGCAATGCGCGTTGACCATGTATTCGACGCTGTCGGCGATCAGTTCGCGCGAGGGCAGCGAATAGAGCATGCCGTCATGGCCCATCGCGATGCCGTCGTCGACAGCGATCGTGTTGAACTCCTTGGCAACACCGCCGGCGGCCTCGATCTCGCGGGCAACGAGCTGGCCGAGATCCTTGAGGTGGACGTGACCGGGCACGAACTGGGTGAATGAGTTCACCACGGCAATGATCGGCTTGCCGAAATCGCTGTCCTTCATACCCGTCGCGCGCCAAAGTCCGCGCGCGCCTGCCATATTACGGCCGTGGGTCGTTGTTCTTGAACGATAAGCTGGCATGGTGTCTTCCTCGACGTCGCAAATTATCGGGCTAGGCCTGCGGCGAAACAACTTCGCCATTCCAACGGGCAAACCCCTGCTTTTTGGAATTGTCCTAAATCAATCGTACCGGACTGTCACTATCAGGTAGGCTGAATCTGGTACGGTGCAAGGCTTCCATCATAGCCGAGACCGCGTGGTTTGTAATTCATCGCCGGAACCGATATATTTTTCGCCGACAGCCATCAGGAGACCATACTTGAAGCCGCTCTTGTCGATCATAGTCCATGCCAGGTGGGACGACGAAGCAAAAGTCTGGGTGGCGACCTCAGGCGATATTGATGGCCTGAGCGTCGAAGCCGAAACTGTCGAAGTTCTGGAACCGAAGATCACTGCCGCCATTGCGGATCTTATCGAGCTCAACGGCATCGTAAGCGATCTCTCGGAAATTCCGGTCTACATCATGACGGAGCAGGTTTCCCGCGTCGCCATCCCACAGCATTGATCGGCCATGGCCGGTTACCTGCGGGAATTGAAAGAACGACTGGAGCAGGCTGGATGCTATTTCCATCGGCCCGGCAAAGGCGATCACGAAATCTGGTATAGTCCCATCACTCAGCGCTATTTTACCGTCGATCACGGCGTCAAATCCCGGCACACGGCCAACGAGACGCTCAAACAAGCCGGTCTTCCAAAGGCCTTCTAAGACACCGTCGCTGACGCCGGCCTAATTAGTCAGATGCACGAACCGAGGCACTCCGGTCCCTGGTGCCAAAAACCATGTCGAGCGCGAACGCAGTGGCAACGCCTACAATATAGGCCGCAATATTCCATAGCGAGAATATTCGCCCCAAAAGCAGCGCACCGGCTAGTGTCAAACGGAATTCATCCAGCCAGGGCGTATGGAAAAGTCGGAGAAACTCCACGCCGACTGCCACGACAATTGCAACAGCCGCGATATGAACAGGCCGTCGATCAGCGAACAGCAAAGCTATGAGCACATAGACCATCGCCGCCCACAGCGCGGATCCGCCATATTTCACCACCACGAATGGCAGATGCAGGGAATACCCAAAGATTCTAAGCGAAAGGCCGCAGGCGATCACTGCGACGAGGGCAAGGCCGAGTGCCATAGGCCTCTTCATGTGTCGCATTTCGCTCCCCTCCCTCCTCATCCGATTGGCATCGTGACATCGACGCGACATCGCTATTCGATAACGTCCAACCGGCATAGCAAAAAGGCCGGACGATCGCTCGTCCGGCCTTTTCAATAATTTCGCTTCAGCGCTGATTAAGCTGCTGCGGCTTCTTCTTCAGCAGCAACGCGAGCCTTGTCGGCTGCGCCCTTGGCGTCGGTGTCGCGGTCAACGAATTCGACGACGGCGAGAGCGGCGTTGTCGCCCTGGCGGAAGCCGGCCTTCATGATGCGCAGGTAGCCGCCGTTGCGGGTGGCGTAGCGGGTAGCGATCGCGTCGAACAGCTTGGTGACGACAGCAACGTCACGGATCTGCGAGATCGCCTGACGGCGAGCGTGCAGGTCGCCGCGCTTGCCGAGCGTTACCAACTTCTCGACGATCGGACGGATTTCCTTTGCCTTCGGCAGGGTCGTCACGATCTGCTCATGCGTGATGAGCGAAGCCGCCATGTTGGCGAACATCGCCTTGCGGTGGCTTGCAGTTCTATTCAGCTTGCGGCCGGCTTTACCGTGGCGCATGGCTATTCTCCTTTAATGCAGTGCCCCTGATCTACCGGGCCTGCCGTTTCCTGGCACATGCAGGCGACTTGCCTGCTGTTTGACTGGGAAAGGCAGCCGAAGAGCCTGCCTTTTTTGTTTGTTAGTACTGGTCTTCGTAACGCTTGGCGAGATCTTCGATGTTCTCGGGCGGCCATGCCGGCACTTCCATGCCGAGGTGCAGGCCCATGGAAGCGAGAACTTCCTTGATTTCGTTCAGCGACTTGCGACCAAAGTTCGGGGTGCGGAGCATTTCTGCTTCGGTCTTCTGAATGAGGTCGCCGATGTAGACGATGTTGTCGTTCTTCAGGCAGTTTGCCGAGCGAACAGACAGTTCCAGTTCGTCCACTTTCTTGAGGAGCGCCGGGTTGAAGGCAAGTTCGGTGACTGCCTCTTCCTCGGTTTCCTTCTGCGGCTCGTCGAAGTTGACGAACACGCCAAGCTGATCCTGGAGGATGCGAGCCGCGAAAGCGACTGCGTCTTCACCGGAGATCGAGCCATCGGTTTCGATGGTCATGTTCAGCTTGTCGTAGTCGAGAACCTGTCCTTCGCGGGTGTTTTCCACCTTGTAGGACACCTTCTTGACCGGCGAATACAGGCTGTCGACCGGGATAAGACCGATCGGAGCGTCTTCCGCACGATTGCGCTCGGCCGGAACATAGCCCTTGCCGTTGTTGACGGTGAATTCCATACGGATTTCGGCGCCCTCGTCGAGCGTGCAAATGACATGCTCGGGGTTGAGGATTTCGATATCGCCGACCGTCTGAATATCGCCAGCCGTGACAACGCCCGGGCCCTGCTTACGCACGACCATGCGCTTTGCGTCGTCGCCATCCATCTTGATGGCGATTTCCTTGATGTTGAGCACGATGTCGGTCACGTCCTCGCGAACGCCCGGAATCGAGGAGAACTCATGCAGCACGCCGTCGATCTGCACAGCCGTCACGGCTGCGCCGCGCAGCGACGACAAGAGAACGCGGCGAAGCGCGTTGCCGAGCGTCAGGCCGAAGCCACGCTCCAGCGGTTCAGCAACGAGGGTAACCTTCGTGCGGCCGCTCGACGTGAAGTCGACCTTGTTCGGCTTGATCAGTTCCAGCCAGTTTTTCTGGATCATGTTCTTGCCTTCCGTTCGTTGCCACCATCCAATCGTGGCAACCGAGCTAGAGAAGGCACCGTGAAAACCCAAAGGCTTTCGACGATGCCGTTAATTGGCGATGATCAGACGCGGCGCTTCTTGCGCGGGCGGCAACCGTTGTGCGGGATCGGGGTCACGTCGCGGATGGACGTGATCATGAAACCGGCAGCCTGGAGCGCGCGCAGAGCGGATTCACGACCCGAACCCGGACCGCAAACTTCGACTTCCAGCGACTTCATGCCATGTTCCTGGGCCTTCTTGGCGCAATCCTCAGCGGCGATCTGCGCAGCAAACGGCGTGGACTTGCGCGAGCCCTTGAAGCCCTTGGCACCAGCGGACGACCAGGCGATAGCATTGCCCTGGGCGTCGGTGATGGTGATCATCGTGTTGTTGAAGGTCGAGTTGACGTGAGCGACACCCGACGAGATATTCTTACGTTCGCGACGACGAACGCGTACGGCTTCCTTGGCCATGGTATTCCTTTCTTGGATCTCTGCACCGCCGTAATGCCAGCGGCTCCACCGGAACGGCGCCCTTGCGACGCTGCTCCAAACTCAAAAGAGGCCGGTGGAACCACCAGCCTCCCTCACCCGGTTTCCCGGAGATTACTTCTTCTTACCAGCGATAGCCTTTGCCGGGCCCTTGCGGGTACGAGCATTGGTATGCGTACGCTGACCGCGAACCGGCAGGCCGCGGCGATGACGCAGGCCGCGGTAGCAGCCGAGGTCCATCAGGCGCTTGATGTTCATCGCGGTTTCGCGACGAAGATCGCCTTCGACCTGATAATCACGGTCGATGGTTTCGCGGATCTGCAGAACCTCAGCGTCGGTCAGCTGATGAACGCGACGCTCAGCCGGAATGCCGACCTTTTCGACGATTTCCTGTGCAAACTTAGGTCCGATCCCGTGAATGTAGGTCAGCGCAATAACAACGCGCTTTGCCGTCGGGATGTTGACGCCAGCGATACGTGCCACGTCTATTCTCCTTGCGTTCCAGTTGCCATCCGGCAAGTGGGCTTCGTTATGCGGCCACTAGAACCGCCCGTTCAAATTTAGGTCCGTACATGTCAATACGACCGAACCCGGAATTCCCTTGGGAAATCCGCGCCGATCGCATCGGAATGTCGCGAGTTGGCGCGGTGTTTAGCGGAATCAGTGCAAAAAAGCAACCGGCCCCGCCAAGTTTATTTTCAAAGCCTTAAAGCTTCGAAAGAATAGCATCGATCTCGGCGGTGACGTGATCGATGTCGGCCATGCCGTCGACCACTTTCAGCTTACCCTTTGCGTGGTAGTAGCCGATCAGTGGCGAGGTTTCCCTGTAGTAGGCCGCCAGGCGGGTCACCACAGTCTCGCGGTTATCATCCGGACGACGCTTGAAGTGAGTCGAACCGCAACGATCGCAGACGCCTTCCACATGCGGCTTCACGTTGGTGTCGTGATAGCCGGCGCCGCAATTGGCGCAGGTGTACCGGCCGGAAACGCGATCCGCGAGGATCTTGTCGTCGACTTCGATCTCGATGACGGCTGAAAGCTCTATGCCCTTCGCCTTCAGCATCACCTCGGTCGCATCGGCCTGAACCAGCGTGCGCGGGTAGCCGTCGAGAATGAAGCCATTGGCACAATCCGGCGCGTCGAGACGCTCGGATACGATCGCATTGACAATCTCATCGGAAACAAGGTTGCCGGCGTCCATGACGGCCTTGGCGCGCTTGCCCACTTCGGTACCGGCAGCAACTGCAGCTCGCAGCATATCGCCTGTGGAGAGCTGCGGAATTCCGTGCTTTTCCACGATACGCTGGGCCTGGGTCCCCTTACCTGCTCCCGGCGGCCCCAAAAGTATTAATCTCATCGCCCCCTCTTACCTCCCCGCAACTTCGATTTCTTGATCAGGCCTTCGTACTGCTGTGCGATCAGGTGCCCCTGAATCTGCGCCACCGTATCCAGCGTTACGCTAACCACGATCAAAAGCGAAGTACCGCCAAGGGACAGCGGGATGCCCGTTTGCGACACCAGGATTTCCGGCAGAATGCAAACGATGACGAGATAGATCGCTCCGATGACCGTGATTCGGGTCAGCACGTAGTCGATATATTCCGCGGTGCGTTCGCCCGGACGAATGCCAGGAATGAAGCCGCCATGCTTCTTCAGATTGTCTGCGGTGTCCTTCGGATTGAAGACGATAGCCGTATAGAAGAAAGCGAAGAACGCGATCATGGCCGCATAGAGGACCATGTACAGCGGCTGGCCGTGGCCAAGCGCTGCGACGATCGAGGTGACCCAGGACGGCAGGCCGGTCGTGTTGGCAAAGCCAGCAACAGTCGCCGGCAGAAGCAGCAGCGACGATGCGAAGATTGCCGGGATAACACCCGAGGTGTTCAGCTTCAGCGGCAGGTGCGAGGTATCGCCCTGGAACATGCGGTTGCCGACCTGACGCTTCGGATACTGGATGAGCAGGCGACGCTGGGCGCGCTCAACGAAGACGATCAGTCCGATAACCAGGATCGCGACCACGAGCACCGTCAGGATAAGGCCGGTGGAAAGCGCGCCGGTGCGGCCGAGCTCGAGAGTGCCGGCAAGTGCGGTCGGGAGACCGGCTGCAATACCTGCAAAAATGATCAGCGAGATGCCGTTGCCGATACCACGCGACGTGATCTGCTCGCCGAGCCACATCAGGAACATCGTGCCACCGAGCAGCGAAACGACCGTCGTCGCGATGAAGAAGATGCCGGGATTGACCACGAGCCCGTTACCGCTCTCAAGCCCTATCGCAATGCCATAGGCCTGCAATGTGCCGAGCAACACCGTGCCGTAGCGGGTGTACTGGTTGATGATCTTGCGGCCTTGCTCGCCTTCTTTCTTCAGGTTCTCGAGCGCCGGCACGACTGACGTCATGAGCTGCACGATGATCGAAGCGGAAATATAGGGCATGATGCCGAGGGCAAAGATCGCCATGCGCTGGACGGCGCCGCCCGAAAACATGTTGAAAAGGCCGAGAATGCCGCCGGCCTGGCCCTGGAAGGCCTGAGCATAGGCTGCAGGATTAAGGCCTGGAAGCGGAATATGCGTTCCCAAGCGGTAGACCAGCAAGGCGCCCAGCGTGAACCACAGGCGTTTCTTCAAATCCTCTGCCTTGGCAAAGGTTGAAAAATTGAGATTGGATGCCAATTGTTCCGCTGCAGATGCCATGCATATCTCCGCACTACCAATTCCGGCTAAATCGGCCGGGTCCGGAATCAGTATGTAAATTGTTCAAAAGCCGGGTTTTGGACAGATCGCGGTGCAATCTTATGCCTCACCCTCGGTTCCCGTAATCATCCGAATTGACGCAGGTACGACTATTCGGATTCGTGAGGCTCACATATGGGAGCAAAATCGCCCGGTGTGAAGCACCCCGGGCGACATAAGCAAGATTATTCTGCAGCAGGAGCTGCAGCAAGAAGCTTGACGGAACCGCCAGCCTTCTCGATCTTTTCGACAGCCGGCTTGGAAGCGCCAGCGACTTCGAGGGTCAGCTTTGCCTTCAGCTCGCCGTCGGACAGAACGCGAACGCCGTCCTTGACGCGGCGGATAACGCCGGCAGCCTTCAGAGCAGCCGCATCAACGGTTGCCTTGGCATCGAGCTTGCCCGCGTCAACGGCGGCCTGGATGCGCTCCAGCGACACGACGACGTAGTCAGCAGCGAAGATGTTGTTGAAGCCGCGCTTCGGCAGGCGACGATAGATCGGCATCTGACCGCCTTCGAAGCCGTTGATGGCAACGCCGGAACGGGCCTTCTGACCCTTCACACCGCGGCCGGCGGTCTTGCCGGAGCCGGAGCCGATACCACGACCCAGACGCTTGCGGCTGTGGGTCGAGCCTTCGTTGTCCTTGATCTCATTCAATTTCATAGCGAATACCTCCGGCTTACTTCTCGTCGACGACGCGAACGAGATGCTGGACAGCACGGATCATGCCACGAACGGAAGGGGTATCTTCCAGCGTGCGGCGACGGTGCATCTTGTTGAGCCCGAGGCCGATCAGCGTCTGACGCTGTACGTTCGGACGGCGAATGGGGCTACCGATCTGCTCGACCGTAACGGTCTTGGCTTCGGTCTTGTTGGTCGTCTTGGCCATAGGTCAATACTCCCCTTATTCTTCCGAGGCGTTGCCGGAGGCGGCACGACGAGCCTGGAGCGTAGCATACTTGATGCCGCGCTGAGCTGCGATGTCCTTCGGGTGAACCTGGTGCTTCAGAGCGTCGAAGGTTGCGCGAACCATGTTGTAGGGGTTCGACGAACCGGTCGACTTGGCGACAACGTCATGAACGCCGAGCGTTTCGAAAACGGCGCGCATCGGACCGCCGGCGATGATACCGGTACCGACCTTGGCCGAGCGCAGCAGAACCTTGCCGGCGCCATGACGGCCATGGACGTCGTGATGCAGCGTACGGCCGTCACGCAGCGGTACGAAGATCAAGTCGCGCTTTGCGCTTTCGGTAGCCTTGCGGATAGCTTCCGGCACTTCGCGTGCCTTGCCATGACCGAAGCCAACGCGGCCCTTCTGGTCGCCGACGACGACGAGTGCTGCGAAGCCGAAACGACGGCCGCCCTTGACGACCTTGGCGACGCGATTGATTGCTACGAGCTTATCGACAAATTCGCTGTCGCGCTCTTCACGGCTCTGGCGGTCTTCCCGCGGAGCTCTCTTTTCCTGTGCCATTGTCCTTTTCCTTTTTCTTTTCCGGGTGCGAACGGCAAACAAATTTGGACCGCATCGACGCCGCTAGTGCCCGATGAGATCCGGTGATGGGCTCAAAGCCCGAAAACCGGCCGGGTATCGAAATACCCGGCCGGAAATCAATCAGAAGGTCAGGCCACCTTCACGAGCTGCATCGGCGAGAGCCTTGATGCGGCCGTGATAGATGAAGGCGCCGCGGTCGAATACGACGTCCGTAACGCCAGCCTTGGAGGCGCGCTCAGCAACGAGCTTGCCAACCGCAGCAGCGGCGGAGACGTCAGCACCGGTCTTCAGAGAACCGCGCAGATCCTTGTCGAGAGTGGAGGCAGACGCGAGGGTCTTGCCGGCCACATCATCGATGACCTGGGCGTAGATGTTCTTCGACGAGCGATGAACCGACAGGCGCGGACGGCCATTGGCCACCGACTTGAGGTGACGACGCACGCGGTTGGCGCGCTTCGCAAGTGCTTCTTTCCTGCTAGCCATTTCGCGTGATCCTTACTTCTTCTTGCCTTCTTTGCGAACGATCCGCTCGCCGGCATACTTCACACCCTTGCCCTTGTAGGGCTCGGGGCCGCGATATTCGCGGATTTCAGCGGCAACCTGGCCAACCTGCTGCTTGTTGATGCCGGTGACGACGATTTCCGTCGGCTTCGGCACAGCAATGGTAATGCCAACTGGCGGCTCATAAACAACGTCGTGGCTGAAGCCGAGCGCCAGCTGCAGGTTCTTGCCCTGCATGGCAGCGCGGTAACCGACGCCGTTGATTTCGAGCTTGCGTTCGTAACCGTCCTTCACACCCTTCAGGATGTTCTCGACCATCGTGCGGGACATGCCCCACTTCGAACGAGCGTCCTTGGAGTTGTTGAGCGGCGTTACAACGATTGCGTTGTTTTCAAGCTTGAGGCCGATTTCGTCATTAGCAACGAAAACGAGCTCGCCCTTCGGGCCCTTAGCGGTAACCTTCTGGCCATCGACCGTAGCCGTGATCCCAGCAGGTACCTGAACGGGCTTCTTACCGATACGAGACATTTTATTATCCTGTCTGTTCGCTATGGAGATCCCTGCCCGGTCTTAGAAGACCGAGCAGAGAACCTCGCCACCAACGTTCTGTTCGCGAGCTTGGTGATCGGCCATCACGCCCTTCGGGGTCGAAAGGATGGTGATGCCGAGGCCGTTCGCGACCTGCGGAATGGACTTGACCGAGACATAAACTCGGCGGCCCGGCTTGGACACACGGCCGATCTCACGGATCACCGATGCGCCTTCATAGTACTTGAGTTCGATGTTCAGCTCGGACTTGCCATTGCCGAAATCGACAAGCGAATAACCACGGATGTAGCCTTCAGCCTGCAGGACATCGAGAACTCTTGCACGGAGCTTGGACGCAGGCGTCGAAACCGACGACTTGCGGCGCGAAGCACCGTTACGGATACGGGTGAGCATATCGCCCAACGGATCAGTCATTGTCATGTAACCGTCTCCTTACCAGCTCGACTTGACGATGCCCGGCACCTTGCCGAGATTGCCCAGTTCGCGCAGCGCGATACGCGACATGCGCAGCTTGCGGTAATAGGCGCGCGGACGACCGGAGACTTCGCAACGGTTGCGAATGCGGGTCTTGGATCCATCGCGCGGCAGCGATGCGAGCTTCAGGGTAGCCTTGAAGCGCTCTTCGATCGACAGCGACTGGTTCATGATGATCGCCTTCAGGGCAGCACGCTTGCCAGCCTGGTTTGCGACCGTATTACGGCGGCGCTTGTTCTTTTCAACTGCGCTTGTCTTCGCCATGTCAGGTTCCTTTTCTACGCTCGTCGTTACGGCTACTGACGGAACGGGAAGTTGAACTCTGTCAGCAGAGCCCGTGCTTCGTCGTCCTTCGTTGCCGTCGTGCAAACGATGATGTCCATGCCCCACATCTGATCAACCTTGTCGTAGTTGATTTCAGGGAACACAATGTGCTCCTTGATGCCCATGGCGAAGTTGCCACGGCCGTCAAAGCTCTTCGGGTTCAGGCCGCGGAAGTCGCGAACGCGCGGAAGCGCGATGTTGACCAGGCGATCCAGGAACTCGTACATGCGGGCGCCGCGCAGGGTGACCTTCGCGCCGATCGGCATCTGTTCGCGGACCTTGAAGCCAGCGATAGAGTTGCGTGCACGGGTGATGACCGGCTTCTGGCCAGCAATGGCAGCCAGGTCGGCAGCAGCAACAGTCGGCTTCTTCGAATCAGCCGTTGCTTCGCCAACACCCATGTTGATAACGATCTTGTCGAGCTTCGGGATCATCATCTCGTTGGCGTAGGAGAACTTCTCCTGCATCGCCGCACGGATGCGCTCGACATATTCCTTCTTGAGCCGCGGCTCGTACTTTGCCTCAGCCATCAGATCACCTCACCGGAACGCTTGGCCACACGGACCTTCTTGCCGTCAACAACCTTGAAACCGACGCGGGTCGGCTTGCCGTCCTTGTCGATGATCGAAACGTTGGACAGGTGAACCGAGGCTTCCTTGTTGATGATGCCGGCTTCCTGGGTCTGCGTCTGGCGCTGGTGGCGCTTCACGACGTTGATGCCGCGGACGACCGCACGGTCTTCCTTCGGCAGCACCTGGAGAACTTCGCCGGTACGGCCCTTGTCCTTGCCAGCAAGCATGACGACCTTGTCGCCCTTACGAATCTTCTGCATCTCTCTCGCTCCTTACAGTACTTCTGGAGCCAGCGAGATGATCTTCATGTGGTTCTTGGCGCGAAGTTCGCGCGGAACCGGTCCGAAGATACGGGTGCCGATCGGCTCTTTCTTGTTGTCGATGAGGACTGCAGCATTGGTGTCGAAGCGGATGATGCTGCCGTCAACGCGGCGGATTTCCTTGGCGGTGCGAACGACAACCGCCTTCATCACGTCACCCTTCTTCACGCGGCCGCGCGGGATCGCTTCCTTGATCGAAACGACGATAACGTCGCCGATCGAGGCATACTTGCGCTTCGAGCCGCCCAGCACCTTGATGCACATGACACGACGTGCGCCGGAATTATCCGCCACGTCGAGGTTTGTTTGCATCTGAATCATATCAGGTCGCCTTCTTGGTTTACCGGAATGGTTGGGCCGAAAGCCCCCTTCCCCGGCTTATGAAAATTGTCTGCCCACCGTGCCGCCCGAAGGCAGGTACAGATACGGCAATAGCTTGAATAGCGCGGGATCGATCGTGCCAGGGTGGTTTCCCAAACGGGACCTTCCGTGCGCTCAAAGCAAAAGAACGCCCGGCATTCGAGCGTTCTGACGCTGCTTCATACAGAAATTTCCGCGAGACGCAAGGCCTCGCGTAAAATTCTTCTTACTTGGCCTGGGCGGAAACGACCGTCCAGCGCTTGTCCTTGGAGATCGGTGCGCATTCCTCGATGGAAACGACATCGCCGATCTTGTACTGGTTGTTCTCGTCGTGAGCCTTGTACTTCTTCGAACGACGAACGGTCTTCTGAAGCAGCGGGTGAGCGAAACGACGCTCAACGCGGACTACGACGGTCTTTTCATTCTTGTCGCCAACAACGACGCCCTGCAAAATGCGCTTCGGCATGTTCTTCTTCCTTTACGCCTTTGCTTCGGCCGCCTTCTGGCGGGCAATGGTCTTGATGCGGGCGATGTCCTTGCGGACTTCGTTGATGCGCGAGGACTTTTCCAGCTGACCGGTTGCCTTCTGGAAGCGCAGGTTGAACTGCTCCTTCTTCAGGTCGGCGAGCTTGTCCTTGAGCTGGTCGGCCGTGAGGCCGCGAACTTCTTCGGCTTTCATCGTGCCTTCTCCTTACTCTGCAATGCGCTGAACGAAGCGCGTCTTGACCGAGAGCTTGGCAGAGCCGAGGCGAAGCGCTTCACGCGCAATTTCCTCGGAAACACCATCGATCTCGAACATCATGCGGCCGGGCTTGACCTTGCATGCCCAGTATTCAACACCGCCCTTACCTTTACCCATGCGGACTTCGGTAGGCTTCTTGGTGACCGGAACATCAGGGAACACGCGGATCCAAACACGGCCGGCGCGCTTCATGTAACGCGTGATCGCGCGGCGGGCCGCTTCGATCTCACGTGCGTTTACGCGGTTCGGTTCCTGAGCCTTGAGGCCGAATTCACCGAATGCGAGGTCAGAACCACCCTTGGCAACGCCCTTGATGCGGCCCTTGAATTGCTTGCGGTACTTAGTACGCTTTGGCTGCAACATTTTCTTACTTCTCCGAGCTTATCTTTCGCCAGCGCTAATTACGCGTTGTCGCGTTCGCGGCGACGATCGCCACGGTCGCGGTCACGGCTTGCCGGACCCTGCGCATCGCCTTCCAGCGCGCGACGTTCGGAAGCCATCGGATCGTGCTCAAGGATTTCGCCCTTGAAGATCCAAACCTTGATGCCGCAGATACCGAATGCGGTTTCGGCTTCAGCCGTACCGTAGTCGATGTCGGCACGAAGGGTGTGCAGCGGAACGCGACCTTCACGGTACCATTCCGTACGAGCGATTTCAGCACCACCGAGACGGCCCGCGCAGGTGATCTTGATGCCTTCGGCGCCAAGACGCATAGCGGACTGAACGGCGCGCTTCATGGCGCGGCGGAAAGCCACGCGGCGCTCGAGCTGCTGGGCGATCGACTGAGCGACCAGGGTCGCGTCGATTTCCGGCTTGCGCACTTCAACGATGTTGAGGTGCGTTTCGGAGTTCGTCATGTCCGACAGCTTCTTGCGGAGCTTGTCGATGTCTGCACCCTTCTTGCCGATGATCAGACCCGGGCGAGCCGAGTGGATCGTGACGCGGCACTTCTTGTGCGGACGCTCGATGACGACCTTGGAGATGCCGGCCTGCTTCAGTTCGCTCATGACGAACTTACGCATCTTGAGGTCTTCGTGAAGAAGCTGACCATACTCGGCATTGTCCGCAAACCAGCGGCTATCCCAAGTGCGGTTGATGCCAAGACGAAAACCGATCGGATTGATTTTCTGACCCATTATGCGGCCTCCTCTTGTGCCTGCACTTCACGAACGACGATCGTCAGGTGCGCGAAAGGCTTTTCGACACGCGATGCACGGCCGCGACCACGAGCGTGGAAGCGCTTCATGACGATCGACTTGCCGACATAGGCCTCAGCGACGACCAGCGAGTCGACGTCGAGATCGTGGTTGTTCTCGGCGTTAGCGATCGCAGATTCGAGCGTCTTCTTGACGGCGCCTGCGATGCGCTTGCGGGAGAATTCCAGCTCAGCGAGTGCCTTTTCAACCTTCTTGCCACGGATGGAGGCGGCAACCAGGTTAAGCTTCTGCGGGCTGACGCGGAGAGTGCGGGCGACTGCCTGCGCTTCGTTGTCCTTGAGCCGGCGTTCTGTTTTTGCCTTGCCCATGATTACTTCCTCTTCGCCTTCTTGTCCGCGCCGTGACCATAATAGGTGCGGGTCGGGGCGAACTCACCGAACTTGTGACCGACCATGTCTTCGTTGACGCTGACCGGAATATGCTTGCTGCCGTTGTAGACACCGAAGGTGAGACCTACGAACTGCGGCAGGATGGTGGAGCGACGGCTCCACATCTTGATTACTTCTGCACGTCCGCCTTCGCGCACCTTCTCAGCCTTCTTGAGAAGATAGCCGTCAACAAACGGACCTTTCCATACTGAACGAGCCATGTGTGACTACCTCTCTTACTTCTTGCGCTGATGGCGCGAACGCATGATGAACTTGTCGGTCGACTTGTTCGAACGCGTGCGCTTGCCCTTGGTCGGCTTGCCCCACGGGGTCACCGGATGGCGACCACCGGACGTGCGGCCTTCACCACCGCCGTGCGGGTGGTCGACCGGGTTCATGACGACACCGCGGTTATGCGGACGCTTGCCGCGCCATACGGTACGACCGGCCTTGCCATCGTTGATGTTGCCGTGGTCCGGGTTCGAGACCGCACCGATCGATGCGAGGCAGGAACCGGGAACCAGACGCTGTTCGCCGGAGCTGAGGCGAAGGATCGCCATGCCCTGGTCGCGACCAACGAGCTGAACGTAGGTGCCAGCGGAACGACCCAGCTGACCACCCTTGCCCGGCTTCATTTCGACGTTGTGGACGATCGAGCCGACCGGGATGTACTGAAGCGGCATTGCGTTGCCGGGCTTCACGTCGACAGCCTTTTCGGAAGCGATGACCTTGTCGCCGACAGCGAGACGCTGCGGAGCCAGGATGTAGGCCTGATCGCCATCGGCATAGTCGATGAGCGCGATGTAGGCAGTACGGTTCGGGTCGTATTCGAGGCGAGCTACCGTGCCTTCGACATCAAACTTGCGACGCTTGAAGTCGATGATGCGGTAAGTGCGCTTGTGACCGCCGCCGATGAAGCGAGCCGTGATGCGACCGAGGTTGTTACGACCGCCGCTCTTGGTCAGACCTTCCGTCAAAGCCTTGACCGGCTTGCCCTTGTGAAGGTGCGAGCGGTCGACGATGACCAGCTGACGCTGGCTCGGGGTCGTCGGATTGAATGTTTTCAATGCCATTTTCTTATTCCTCAGAGACCGGTGGAGACATCGATCGTCTGGCCTTCAGCCAGCGTCACGATAGCCTTCTTCACGTCCTTCTGCTTGCCGGCAAAACCGCGGAAACGGCGGGTCTTGCCCTTGCGAAGCAGAGTGTTGACGGCGGTGACCTTGACGCCGAACAGCGCCTCGACAGCAGCCTTGATTTCCGGCTTCGTCGCGGTCTTGGCAACGTTGAAGACAACCTGGTTGTATTCGGATACCAGCGTCGACTTTTCGGTGATCGCAGGAGAAACGATCACATCGTAATGGCGAAGATCGGTCACTTGAAACGCTCCTCTAGAGCTTCAACGGCAGCCTTGGAAAGCACGAGCTTGCCGCGGCGCACGATGTCGTAAACGTTGATGCCCTGGATCGGCAGAACATCGATGTTCGGGATGTTCTGGGCTGCGAGCTTGAAGTTGTTGTCCAGCTCGGCGCCGCCGATGAAGAGCGCGTTGGTCAGGCCGAGGGCTTCGAAAGCACCGGCGAGAACCTTCGTCTTGGCTTCGGCAGCAACGAGATCGTCAATGACGATAACGTCTTCAGCCTTCAGCTTGGCCGACAGAGCATGACGCAGGCCGAGGGCGCGAACCTTCTTCGGCAGATCATGTTCGTGGCTGCGGGCAACGGGGCCATGAGCCTTACCACCGCCGCGGAACTGCGGAGCACGAGCGGAATGGTGACGAGCGCGGCCCGTACCCTTCTGCTTGTACATCTTGGCGCCGGTGCGCCAGACGTCCGCACGGCCCTTGGCCTGGTGCGTGCCCTGCTGCTTCTTGGCAAGCTGCCAGCGAATTACGCGAGCGAGGATGTCCTCGCGCGGCTCAAGGCCGAAAATCGCATCAGAAAGGGAAACCTTCCCAGCGTCTTTGCCCTCGAGGGTCTTGACGTTCAATTCCATTGGTTTGGCTCCCTTACTTCGCGGCCGACTTGACGGCGTCGCGCACGATGATCCAGGCACCCTTGGAGCCGGGCACAGCACCCTTGATCAGGATCAGACCGCGATCTTCGTCGGTCGAAACCACTTCAAGGTTCTGCGTCGTCACGCGCGTCTGGCCCATGTGACCAGCCATCTTCTTGTTCTTGAACACCTTGCCGGGATCCTGGCGCGAACCGGTCGAACCATGCGAACGGTGCGAAACCGACACACCGTGCGTAGCGCGCAGACCGCCGAAGCCGTGACGCTTGATAGCGCCGGCAAAGCCCTTACCGATCGTGGTGCCGGTTACGTCGACCAACTGGCCGGCGGCAAAATGATCAGCCTTCAGCTCGGTGCCGACTTCAAGCAGGTTGTCTTCCGAAACGCGGAATTCAGCCAGCTTGGCCTTCGGCTCGACGTTGGCAACAGCAAAGTTACCGCGCATCGCCTTGGACGTGTTCTTAACTTTCGCCTGGCCAGCGCCAAGCTGAACGGCCGAGTAGCCATTCTTTTCTACAGTGCGCGTGGCAACGACCTGGCAGCCTTCCATGCGCAAAACTGTTACCGGGACATGCTCGCCGGCGTCGTTGTAGACGCGGGTCATTCCCACCTTCTGTGCAATCACACCTGAACGCATCGGTTCAATCCTTCTCACTCAGCTCGAGACGAAGCTCAGAGCTTGATCTCAACATCGACACCGGCGGCGAGATCGAGCTTCATCAGCGCGTCTACCGTCTGCGGGGTCGGGTCTACGATGTCGAGGAGGCGCTTATGCGTGCGCATCTCGAACTGCTCGCGGCTCTTCTTGTCGATGTGCGGGGACCGGTTAACCGTAAACTTCTCGATGCGGGTCGGAAGCGGAACGGGGCCCCGGACGCTTGCGCCGGTGCGCTTCGCCGTCGACACAATCTCGCGCGTGGAAGCATCGAGAATTCGGTGATCGAACGCCTTCAGGCGAATGCGGATATTTTGGCCGTTCATTCGACGTTATCCTTGTGTTTGTTATCTCTCGCGCCTTTCAACAAGGCACGGATTGTTCTTTCTTCCTAAGGCGGACCACCGGTTTCAAAGATCGAGAGGGACGTCGGTTACGACATCCCTATCCAGTCTTTAGGCCTTTCGGCCCACCTTATAGCTAATTTTATTCGCCGCTCCGTCGCCCGAAGCAGCGCGCAAATCGCGCTCGCGCGCCATTTGCAACATTTCCATGTAATAAGCAAGCGGCTAAAGCCGCTCGCTTCATATAAATGTCATCGAATCGGCCGCCCGACTGGAGCGGCCGTCTTCAATTACTCGACGATGCTTGCCACGATGCCGGCGCCGACGGTACGGCCGCCTTCGCGGATAGCGAAGCGAAGCTTTTCTTCCATCGCGATCGGAACGATCAGCTCGACGTCAACCGTGACGTTG
>NZ_QOVX01000021.1:0-87586 GCF_008365395.1 Neorhizobium sp. P12A
TCATCTTGCCAATGCGATGGCGGCGGGAGGCATTGTGCTTGAAAGGCATTGTCACGAAGACCGGTTATTGCGATTGCCGATCACCTACGACAACGCCATTAACGATCCGCGCACCAACGCCGCGTTGCACGCTTTATCCGTCGATATGGCGCGAGGACGGCTGCCGCAGTCATTTCATCGTCTGGCGTGATCATATCGTATGGTGCGGGCGCTTCGAATACGGCAATGAAGAACCGTCCTATGATGGTCGCCTCGAAGCCAAGGTCATCGCCGCACTGGATGAGGCGACCTATCGTAGCGGCTCCGATATCGCCATCGATATCGATGAGATCCCGTGGGATGTTCTGAGGGTCTTGCGGCGACTAGTCCGGGCGGGATGGTCGAAGAAGGCGATAAGGACCGGCGAGGGCATTTTCGGCTTGCGGGTGGCTGACAGCAATGGCGTGGACTCGTTTGAAAATACCCGCTTAAATCTAGGCCGCTGCCTTCATTACAGTACAGACGCTCGCTTCAGGTCGTCATGCTCGAATGCACTGGCCATACGATTGATTTCGCTATTGCGCGCGCCAACCGCCTTGGCCGTATCTCGCCAGGTCGAGGTAACGGTCGCCACCTCCTTGATGATGGTTCGTCCTTGCGCAAGCGTGAGCGCAAAATATCCTGATGCAGCCTCCAGGAGATCGAGCGAGCAGGTGCCTTCGTCGAGATCGATATTGGTGGACAGCACCCGTGCCTTAAGATCGGTCGGAACGGGATTGAGATCGTAGGACGGCGACAACGACCAGCCCGCCTTTCCCAGCCACAGGAACCCGTGATTGCGCAGATGATCGTCGACATTGGAGATCAGCACGTTGAAGACTACCCGCCGATAAAGAGCGTGGGCGTCGGTCTTTCCTTGGGCGCCGTGCTCCGCGAGCGCATCGACAATTTCGGGATAACTGCCGCGCTCGCCGTCCCTGGCATTCATCATCGCCATTGCCGACAGAAACGGAATGCGAATGACGCCATTGCGGTCGAAGCGTCGAGACAACATGACGGCTTTTCCGGCCACTTCGATTAGTTCGTGCCTTGGGGTCACTATACCGGCCTGATCGGCGAGCCTAAGTGCGATCTCCTCCCAGGTCTCCATGCTGTATTCGTCGGTCTCCTTCGGAAACTTGGCGATGGAAAGATGGCCATGCTGATCGACAACTGAGGCTTTCGGTCGCGCGCCGCCCAGTGACGAACCCGGAGCGAAAATGAGCCGGAGGTCTTCGTCCGTCTCCTCGTCACGCAGAATGCGCTCGGTGATCTGCAGAAGCCGACCAAGCTCGATGACGGCGGGAACACCGTTCTGGATGGGAGCCTGGAAGACCTCCTCTCCGACCCGCCGGAATCGAAGCGCGCCTAGGCGGGTTTCGTCGGCAATACCCAGCAGGTAGTCGCTTTCGGCGAGGGTGCGAACAGCTCGCGCCTCGCGTTCCGCGCTGCGACGCTCCGCGCGTTGCATAAGCCGTCGCCCCCAGCTGTCAGGAGCAGAGTCTCCAATCGACCCGAACGTTGCCAATCCTGCCGGCGGAGCGAAGGCCCCGCGGGTCAATGCGAGCGCGGGTTCCAGCGAGAAGCGATCAGGATCCTTCAGCCAGGCATCGTCATACTCGAACAGTATAGTCTCAGACCCGCGGATGCGATTGCTCCTTGCAAGACCAATTCTACGAGTCTCTCCAGTAAGGTCGATATGAACCTCGAAGTCAGCCATCGCGAGACGATCCCGACGCTGGCTTCAAGCGAACGCGCTTTGGCAGATCTGCACGTGCAAGCGCCTGGCCAACACTGTCGTTGCTGATGTCAGCAACCTGGGCCAGCTCGTCGAGCAGCCCTAATGCCTGGAGGACGCCCGCGTAGATACCGATGCTGACATTCGTGTCGCCCGCCTCGATCTTTTGCAGCGTCGAGCGCGAGGTAAATGCTCGTTCCGCCACCACAGCCATCGGCAGCTTACGTCGACGACGAGCATCCTGGATATCCGCACCGAGCTTTCGCAAAGCTCGCCTGACGGCCGCCGATGGTTGATGTGGGGTAGGCATGTGAGACCTTCACGCTACAGAAATTGACATTATGTAGCACGAAGCTAACAATATTTCCAGTATGGTTTACCGCTCTGTCAGAAGAGTAGGCTGTGTGTGCGGGTGCTTCACCGGACCTTTGCGACAGCCGTTACCTGCCTACCTGTTCGTTCTGGACGTTACATTCTTTGTTAAAGGAGAGCTTTTAATTCCGCTCGCCCTCGGCATTGGGGCCGAAAGGAATATTAGCATGCCAAAACAAGATATTGCATCACGTCAGTTTCCACGAGAAATCTCCGAATATTGCGAAGTCCGTATCGCGCCGATCGCATCGAAGCGGGTCCTGGGAAATATCAAGCCCTACCTCGTCAGCCTGATCATCTATCGTAAGTCGCCGCCCTTGCTGAATGGCCGCATCAACTGGGCGGCCATCGCCGATGCCTGCGGGATCGGAGACGACTTGACGCCGGAATTGAAAAACCAGCTGCGCCCCGCTCTCGACGCCATCCTCCGATGGCTGCGCATGCCGCCCGTGGCGGAAGACGTTCGACCGTCCAAGTCGAAAACCAAATCGCCCAAACCCGTTCGTCGCGCGCCAGCGCGAACCGCATCCTCCACCCGCAAGCCCCAACGGCTGGGCAGCGACAATACGCCGCCTCAAGCCGCCCCAGCATCGCCAGGCCCGCAGCCAAAACCGATCCAGGAATTTCCCGAGCCGCTGTTTGATGCGGCGGATGATCCCGAGAGTTTTCAGGACGCGCTCGTCTACCAGATGCGCCGCTTCGGCGACAGTTACTGGCAGCTCTATCGCGCGATCATTCGTCTCGGGGAGACTTTCGACCACAAGACTCTGTTGTCATGGATTCAAGGTGAACGCGCACCGAGATCGATTGCCAGTTTCGATGTCCTCGCCCGTATTGAGCGGCGCTACCGACTGACGCCAGGATATTTCAAGGCTAAGCTTCCGCATCAGTCGCGCTCGCTCGGGACCGGGCGATCCTGATGGTCGCCTTTGCCTCCGGCGGCCGCAGGCGTAGTGAGATCGCCGGGTTACGCGTCGAGCAGCTATCTGTCGAAACGCCGATCGAGGTGGCCGACGGCCCTCCCCTCCCCTCTTTGGCTATCCATCTCGGCCGCACCAAGACGTCCACTGGGGAGCAGGACGAGGTCGTCTATCTGACCGGCCGGCCAATCGATGCGCTCAACGCATAGCTGATTGCCGCGAAAATCGATGCGGGCAGCGTGTTTCGAAAAATCGATCGCTGGGGCAATGTCTCCAGGCGCTCACTCGATCCGAGCGCCATCAACGACATCGTCAAGCGGCGGGCGGAGCTGGCCGGGTTGGAGGTCGGAGAGTTTTCGGCGCACGGCCTGCGGTCGGGATATTTGACCGAGGCCGCAAACCGCGGCATCCCGCTGCCCGAAGCCATGGAGCAATCTCGCCACCGCTCCGTGCAGCAGGCATCAAGCTACTATAACAACGCAACCCGAAGAAGCGGTCGAGCCGCTCGCATGCTTTAGCCGGAGTCCGGTCGAAGCATTCATTGATTGTTCCAACTTGGCATGAGTTGCTCCCAAGGCACCGAAGGTTTCGCCCACGATTTCGATCGAAGTTGGTCGTCGTCACGCCCTTTTTTCGATGTGTCACACCTCGCCTACCCCGAGGGGTCGAGCAGTCACACCGTCAAGGCGCTTCGGCGTCCAATACGAGATTGCGATCGTAGCTGATGGTTTCAAGCGCAACCGGGAAATCGAACTCGCAATGCCCTTGTTCGTATTGGCTCACGGCCTGCACGAGTTTCCCCGATGCTTTCGATACCCAGATGTTGATGCTTGCCATCCAGCCATTTCGTTCCCAATGGGCGGAATAGCGTAGCGTCGGTTCACCGTGCAGATCTTCGCTGTCCTGAAGTCGGCAGGCCGTAAAAACTGGACGACCAGTCTTTCCATCAATCGCCGTTTGAACGGGGACGGGGAAGGACCGCTTCCACAGACCATGCTCGATTTTGATAAAGGAATTGCGATCGATCATTTGCCATTCGAGGTGCAGTCTCGGATTTGCATTGGGGGCTACTTCGTAGATTTTGCTGACGAAGCTGTCGGAGCTGTGGAATGATTCATAGGCTCTGTTCACATCGTAGCAAGACTGATCCTCTGTAGCGATCTCCGAGGAACGAGTTGTTGGTTCATTGTTGAGCGCCGCATCTTCTATCGCCGGTCCCGAAACGGCGGCATTTTCCTTTTCACCACCATTCACTTGGGGTTTGGCGCGTGGCCCGTATCCTTTCGCTCGTTCGCAATAGTGTAGCTTCGTCGCTAGAGCGAACATTACTCAATAACGAAGCCTGGAAGACAGCGCCGTCGAATAGCCGCGGCAACTAGAACCGGGCCGCGCCGGCTACTGTGCGGCGGCGGTTGGCGTGCTTGTCGACTCTGACCAAATGGCGTGGCCTCGGCGGCCCTTTACCTCCCCCGCCCTGAAATCTGCCATTCGTCTGGCAGGCCGAGCCACCCTTCGACCGCGCCGCCGCAAGAGTACTAGGGCCGTCACCGCCGACGTGCTTGTTCGGCTCATTGCCACTTGCCCGCGCGGCAGCCTGCGTGACCTGGGCGACCAGGCGATCCTGATGGTCGCCTTCGGATCCCGTCGCCTGCGCAGCGAGATCGCATCGCTTCATCGAGAGCAGATCAGCTTGGATGAGCCGGTCGTTCTCAAGGATGGAACCAGCCTACCTTTCGCGACGTCGCAGAATACAGAGTTCTGCGATGGCGTAATTCCCCTGTTGGCGCATTCCGGCCGACCCAGAACATTCCGCTGATCTTGGAAGACCAAGCAGCTATCATCAGAGCGCAATCGATTCCGCAAAACCACGCCGATCGACAGGCGGGAATCGCAGCAGAAATATGGGCCGACGCATCTGATCCCTTCAGCGTCGTGCGGCAAAGAACACATTCGACACCAACATTTGAGTAGGATTCTATCCCATCGCGTGATATAAAATGTGCGGATCGATAGGAGTCCAGTCCATGCGTTCGACGCAACAATTAAGCATCACGTTGCCCTTGGAAATGGCCAATCTCGTTAAGCAGCGAGTCTCCAACGGCGACTATGTCTCGGAAAGTGAAGTCATTCGTGAAGGTCTCCGAGCTCTGCAGGAGCGCGAGAGCGCGGTAGAGCACTGGCTCCGCACAAACGTCGCTGACACCTACGACGCTTACAGAGCCGATCCTACCAAAGCACGGCCGATCGACGAAGCCTGGAAGCAGCTTGAGGCAGGTATGGATGACATCGACCAGGAAGAAGGTTGATGAATCGCTACCATATTCGCCTCACGCCAGAGGCGGAGTTGGATTTACTGCACATCTATCGCTTCGTCCGCAAGAAAGCCGCATCTAACACTGTCGCTCGCTCCTACATAGCTCGCATCAGAGCATTCATGGAGGAATTTGAGGCTTTTCCCCAGCGGGGTACGACCCGCGACCATATCAGGCCGGGTTTGCGCATTGTCGGTTTCGAACGCCGGGTTAGTATAGCATTTGTGGTTGAACCAACCGAAGTTGTTATTCTCCGTGTCCTTTATGCAGGACAAGAGTTCGAAGGCGGATAGGCATCGACGAATATCGATAGCATTTGATCAGGCTCCGCAAATCAGCCAAAAAAGGGCTTCAGGCAGGACCGAGATCCGTCCGGAATCGCCGATCTGGAGCACGTTCGTGACCAAGCCGGAAAAATCAAAGGATGCTCTCGAGCGCCGCGCCGAAGAACGCGGCACTATTGCCGCGGCTCTGCCCATCGAACGCCGCGACGCTATCGCCGAACTGCTCACCGACCAAGATGTCGAAACACAATGCCGTTCATCCATGTCAGTGAAGACAGGAGATCGAACAGATAATTGCCTGCTGGCGGCCACACGCCGCGCCAGCCAGCTGATGGCGAACGCGCGCAAATCTGCTGCCCTACGGCCACTCTGATTGGGTTCAAGCAGGCGATCGGCGCCACTGCATGATCACAGTGAGAGATACCGCCACGAATGCCAGAGTCACAGCAAGATCGGGAAGCAAACCCAACGGCCCCCAGTAAGAAACACCTCTGATCGCATACGACATTTCGAGACCTCCTGGCAGAAGCTCCGTCGGATAAAGGATCATTGGGGCCAATCTCGCCAATTGCAAAATCCCGAGCAAACATAGCGTCCACGGCAGAAATGTCGAAACAGGCCCGCGATCAGTGGCCTCCGGAACCCACAACAGCGAAACGACTATGAAAACAGATAGAAATAGCGTTGTCACCGCCGCCCATGGCGTGCCGAACCGCCCAAATAGTTCGGGTGCCTGCAAAACAACGCGAATGTTTCCAATAATGATAAGGCTGGCGAATACCATGTACCAACGGGGCAATTTCAACCACTGCAACCGGCGTACAGCCGTCCAGACAACGCAAAGTAACACAACAACGAGAGCGGGCAGAGCAATAAACAAGATGATAAGGAGGCCAACGTCGCCGCAGCCCCCTCCGAGATCCCCGTGACAGGCAAGATCTGCACCACCGACAACCGCCAAAGGAGACAAGATCATGAAGGCAAGCAGAAGTGCGCCGCACAGAAGAAGCCGGCGGCGGTAAATTGTTGCGGGCATCGGCGCCCTCCTTCTTCACCTGAAGCGAATGTCTGTTGAAAGTCGTTAAGTATCCAATTTCGAGTTTACTGCAGTGGTATTTTTACTTCCTTAAAGTTGTCTAAAATCACTGTCATTCAACGTGCCGGATCGGCTTAAGATTCTCTGTCATCACAAGACAATTCGTCAATGCGCAAAGATTTGTAAGCACGAGATCACTGGTTCATTTTTCGGCGAATCTCACCGCAGAATTTTTGGACCGTTCTCACGCCGGCCACGCAGAAGCGCCACCAAATTCGTTATCGGAAGCTATAGGTACAAGCTGGTTGTACGCGAAGATTGGCCATGCTATCGTCCGCAGATCAAGGCTGGAGACCGCGATGCCGCAGACACGCTACAAGATCAGCGAGGCGCGCAAAAATTTCGCCGAGGTGCTGGAACGCGCCAACCAGGGCGAGGAAATTGTCATCATGCGCGGCAACGAAGTCTATGCCCGTATCGGTCCCGGATCGCCTGGCAACAAGCGGCCATTCGGCTTACTGCGCCACCGCGCCTTGCCCGATGACCTCTTCGACGAAAAGGATCTTGCACAGGAAGCGATCGATGCCGGCGACGGGAATGACGACGTGGGCGTGTTTCAGGGCAAGCCTGCTGGCGATGGAAACCGCCCGTGAGGGTGCTCCTCGACAGCCATGCCGTCTATTGGTGGACGATCGGCAGTGACCGGCTTTCGGCGACCGCACGATCCCTCATCGAAGACAAGGGCAACATCGTCCTCGTCAGCGCCGTGACCTTCTACGAGCTCAACAACAAGATGCGCTTGAAGAAACTCGATCTCAAATCACAGGAACTGCGCGCCGCCGTCGCTGACAGCGGCTTGCAGACGCTGGCGATCACCGATCTTCATGCCGAATTGGCGGCCTCCTTTGATTGGGACCATCGTGATCCCTGGGATCGGATCCTTGCCGCGCAGACAAGGCTTGAGCATTGCGCCTTGGTCTCGACAGACGTGGTGTTCGACGCCGTGCTGCACGAGCGGATGTGGTGAGGACGCGGGATGAGAGTCACCGGCGTCACGGTCAATGCTCTTCTGCCGGGCGGGGCAACTTTAAGCGGAATGATCCCCGATAGCGTCTCTGCCGAAACGCGGTCCCAGTTGCTCGATCCCCAGATCATCGTCCCGCCATTGCTTTGGCTGGCGTCGTCTGATGCAGATGGGGTCACGGGTAAACGCATCGTCGCAACACAATGGTCGCAAACGGAGCCGCCAGCGGATCAGACTGGATGGTCATAGCTGCCTTTTATTGGTCGCGCACTCCTGGACCAGGAAGAACCGGCATCTGACAAAACCTGTTCCGTCGATGGCGACGGAATAGAGAGGTCATTCCAACGTCGCCCACGTTTTGGCGGCACGTCATCGCGAAAGCCGACTTCCTGTACGGCCCGCGCGATGCATCTGGAAACGACACCTCTGAGAAATCAACGTCAGTTGGGTGTTTGCCGTCCCGGACGACGTTCCGGCACGGTCGCGCGCGAATTGGAACGACGGCTAAAATCTTGATGACCAGCGCCAGCAAGCGGCGCAGGTTTAGACGTCGCCTGTCGGAAGGCCCCAGTCCCGCCGAATTCCGCCGGAATCTTGGAATTGCAGCATAAGCCGTCCAAGAATTTATCCGCACCTCCAGGGGATCATCTTCTCACTTCGCCCCGACATGGGGTGCTGATAGTTCCGGTCAGCCGGATCACGGATATCCGCTTACGGGCGTCTGAGGCGTGATGGAAACCAAGACTTGCTGCGACCCCCGATCGCCACACGGGCCATTGATCGCACATGTCCGAGTTGTAACTTTATGTTACTGTGCGATGGAGACCCGAGTTCCACTATCAGCGACGATACGCAGGGTTCGGATCAGGTCAGCGGCGTCAAGTAAAGCGGCGCTTATCTCGTTGGCTGGCTGGTGCTCAACGGTCGTCTCAACCGCCTCGAGCTGGAAAAGAGCATCATGCTGGGTGTTGCTGCTGGGTATTCCGACGGCGTTCCGCAAACCGCGTACCGTGATGACCGCTCTCTGCAGCAGCCGCCGTGTTTCGGTGGTTGTTAGCTTGTCGGTTTCATTGGCGGCGCGCACGAGTTCGGAAACAAAATCGGTTATTGGACTCATGGGCTTTCACATCTCAGCATTTTTTCAACGCCTACCACTCCGTGGGGAAACGTTCCGGAGTCGTCCGAGCTCTGCTGTTCGAGAATGCGGCATACCCGTCGGCCAAGATGGTCGAGGAAAGTTCCTTCCATCAGGCTCCGATAGGTCTGGAAGCCGGGACCAGCCACCTCGATCGTTTGGCTCGCTTCTTGTGCCCGACGCCCCAGGAGACTCAAGTTCTCCTGGAACTCCTCCCAGGCCCTTACCATGTCCCGGTTGCGACAGACAGTCATGCAAGAAGTCTCCAATGATGATCAACCGCCCTCATTGATCCTGTCGGCGGTGATTGGCCGGTTGATTGGCGTCGTCAAGCAGTCAAAGAGAAGGCCCCACCGAGGCAGGGCCAATTGGTGTCTGTGGGGAGCCGGGAGATTGGTTCCGCGACGATGATGCGATCATTTCATCTCTTGTTCGTTAACGTTGCGGAGCAGGAATTTGCTGGACCGATCAGACCTCAGGAATCAATCGCGGAAAACATGAACCTTGGACAACCGATCTGAAATCGGGGCTTGATCGCGACAATGGCAAGCGGCAGAGCGGTTTAGGGGTGGTGCCAGTCCTCTCGCGAGCTTCATCCGGCTTACCGGGCGCAGGCGCACTATCCAGTTCCACATAAGCTCCGGAGCTCAGCACGACGGACGACAATCGCACTCGGCTTCTCGGCATCGCGTAGTTGGTCGCAAGTCCGATGGCAATGTTTTCGGCGTTATCAGCGATGCTCGGTGACACCCGGCTCGAGGAAGTGCTCTCGTCGCTTGCTAAGGTTCCCCGATCGGGTCGCCGAGGTGGCAAAAGGCGTTTCGGTCAGCGCAGGCGATTGACCAGCATTGCCGAGATAGCTGACGATGATCGGCGTGATCTCGCAATTGAGCGACGCCACTGTGCTCCCCTCCAAACGCCTTTCCATCCCCGGCGATATCATCACTCGTTTCTTCAACACGCATAGGCCCTGAGGACGAAGCTCCTCCGCCAATGAAGCTTGCCGTGACAACGGGAGGTCCACCCACCCTGCCTCTGTCCCACTCTCGGGAGACCTATGGGCTTTTGGTATAAAATCGGCCTCGGAGAGATTATTGCTCGCCCATTTCCGCCGCAGACGCCTCAGGACGTCCATTTCGATGCGCTTATGCCCTACCGAGCCTCGCTTCTTAAGAAACGCGCTCAGGCACCTCGCATTTCATCTACGCATTCATTATTTGTACAAAGCACCCCAAAGGCGCTCGAGAAAACCATGGCAAAACGGCAAGTCGCCAATCCGTCGCCGGGCCCAAAACGTCTTATCGGCTACGCGCGTGTCTCGACCGATGACCAGGTTCATGACGCACCGGCTTGACTCGGATAGGAAATGGCTACAAGGCGATTTTCAGCGTCCCAGCTGTAGTTTCGTTGCCCATCGGAGAGCAGGTTGCCATTGACGTCGCAGCTGTATGGCTGGCCGGTTAAATCCGTCAGTTGGTTGAGGTTATTAAGGGCGGCGGCCTGGGCAGCTGGACTCGGTACGGCCACCGCTGCATCGCTGGTCTGCCTGACGCCGGTAATGAAATTCTCCGGCGTCATGTCGAACGCAAAGTTTGTGAACTGGCCTGCGGTCAATCCAGTGTTAGCGATTCCCGCCAGCCGCCGATCATGCGTGTTGTCCAGATAGCTCCCGGTCGTCTTCAGACTGGAGGTCGCCGGCAGCAACTGTCGGGCGGTCAGCTGCTGTGTCTGCCCCAGATACTAAGCTGAAACGCCCCGAGATCGCTTGAATGATTGTCTATGCGGCCGATCGCATCATAGTGCCATGTCTCGGCGCCACTGCCGGAAATCTGCCGGCTGATAGACCGGCCGAGCGGATCATACCCGTAGGAGATCGTATGGGAACAGGTGCTCACGCCGATGGCCGTGAAGAATTCCTGCGCGATGTCCGGCAAACGAGACAGCATCGGACCGCGGCTCAAGAGCTGGTATCACTCGAGCTATTTGGAGAGCGCCTGACGAGAAACATATCTTCGCCGTAGTGATGAAGCCGGGTGTGATGCCGTCGGCATAACCATCGCACCTGCAACGGCTCATCATACTGATCCTGATGGGCATCGACCGATACGACACCGCAGACCTCGCAGGTTTGCTTTTCGAGGTCGCCAGCTTTCACGGCCCGCTGCACAGCAAGATGAGCGACATACTTGCCTGGATTTGAACGGCGCCAATTCGCTTGTCGTGTATCGATGTTCAGCATCGGCACCTCCGTATGTGCGCGTTTCAATCTGTTTTTAACATATTGATAGCACGATCTGGCGCCAATGGGGACCGGAGAATAGCCGCAAGATAGGCGCTCGGCATCTCCTGTCGGGTGTGTGGTTTGTCGAAGAGATTGCCAGTCGGCGATAAAAATGATTCAAGGCGCCATCATCTCAACAGAAACGTCGAGACATCGGGGCGCCCATGGCTGCGAAAACGACCCTCAACGCAAAGAACCTCGAAGCGCTCGGCATACAACGCCTGGCCGAGCTGCTCATCGAGATTTCCACTGGCAATGCCACGCACAAACGCCGCCTGCGTCTCGAGCTTGCCGGCAATCATTCCAGCGCCGAGATCGCCCGCGAAGTGCGCAAGCGGCTTTCGAGCATCGGCCGCGCCCGCACTTTTATCGACTGGCGAAAAGTGAAGGCGACCAGGCTGGATCTTGAAACTCAGCGCAAATTGATTGTTGAGACCGTCGCGAAGGACGATCCGACTGAGGCATTCGAGCTCATCTGGCAATTTCTAGCGCTGGCAGAATCGATCTTTGCCCGCTCCGACGATGGTAGCGGCACTCTGATCCAGATCTTTCATCACGCCTGCACGGACGCGGGTGTCCTCGCCAAGGCAGCAGCGATCAATAAAGACGGGCTTGCCGAAAAGGTGTTCATGGCGTTTCAGAACAATGGTTATGGCCAGTTCGATAGTCTGATTACGGCGATGGCGCCGGCGCTAGATGGCGCGGGACTGGAAAGTCTGAAAGCGCTGTTCGTGGCATGGTCTAAGGAACCGCAGGAAAAGTTAGCGAAGAAGGACCGCAAGATCATTGGCTGGAGCAGCCAGGGAGAGATCTATGAGGATGAAGTTTTCGGCCGCCACAAGGAACGCACCACCAGCTACGCGCTGCAGGCAATCGCCGATGCCCAGGGTGATGTCGATGCCTATATCGCCCAGCAACCGGAAAAGACCCGAACAGCGCCTACCGTGGCTGCCGAGATCGCCAAACGTCTGATTTCGGCAGGACGAGCTAAGGAGGCCCTCAAGGCACTCGATAGTGTCGATACCAAAAGGCACAACGAAGTTCCCTTTGAATGGCAGCTTGCGCGCGTCGAAGCATTGGAGGCGCTGGAGCGGGAAGACGAAGCCCAGGCGTTCCGGTGGCAGTGCTTCGAACAGTCGCTGAATGATGAACACCTCCGCGCCTATCTCAAACGCCTACCCGACTTCGACGATCTGGACGCTGAGGAAAGGGCATTCGCATACGCGCAACGCTTCGCAAACGTTCACCATGCTCTATATTTCTTCCTGCGTTGGCCCTCAGGCACTGAGGCGGCAAAGCTCGTGATGAAACGGCATATCGAGCTCGATGGCAATTATTACGAACTGATGACGCCGGCGGCAGAGGAGCTGTCGGAAAAACATCCGCTTGCCGCGACGCTGGTCTTACGGGCCATGATCGACTTCACGCTGGAGAGCGCAAGATCGAGCCGCTACAAGCATGCCGCACGGCATCTTTCAGAATGCCGGTCGCTGGCGAAGCAGGTCCATGATTTCGGTTCGATCAGCACGCACGAAACCTATCTCGCGAACCTGCGGCGCGTCCACGGTCGCAAATCAGGCTTTTGGGGCCTGCTGCCAACTCCCTGAAAAGGGGTTAGGGCGTCAGTCAAATTGCCTCACCATTTCTGCGGCGAAGTCAACGCATTGCTTGTCTGAACAACGATACCGAAATAGGGCCGAAAATCCACGGCAAAGTCGTCGAAGCGTGTATCCTGCCGAGAAAACCCTCAAGCTGCTGGTCGGGCGCCGTGCGATAGCCCGCCTCTCGCAAACGGAGGCATAGCCCTTCCAAATCGTCGATGAGCAAGGCGGAATGCGCGTTTCTTGCCGGGGTGAAATTCGGGTCGATGCCAAGATGAATTTTCACGCTTGAGCTTTCGAACCAATAGCCTCCACGGGAAGCCAGCTGCGCAGGCTTCGTCGTTTCTGAAAGTCCCAGCAATTCGCTGTAGAACGTTCGCCTTGCCTTCCTGCCCAGTTGGCATCGCCAGTTGGATATGATCAAATCCAGGGATGGTCACGTTCGTTCTGCCCGATAAATGGCGTGTCTGACGGCGTCCGCATTAGCGTCTCGGTCGAAGCGCCTCAAGCAGAGGACGTAGCTTGTGCTTGCGCCGATGCCGTTCGATCAAGAGGTTGATCTGTGTCATCCAATCGTCGAACCGATTGGCGGCATCATAGGCGCGTGCAGCCATTTCGAGCCACCTTGCGGCCAGGTCGTAGTGCGCCGATCGGCCGGCTTCCATGATGCCGGCAGCCATACGCCCGGCAATCTCTATCACCCAATCGGAATGGCTGGCGTGCGCAGCGTCAGCTAGCTGCATGAGAACTGCGTCGGACGGATTGTCGATCATGTTCGTCAGATCGACGGATTGTACCGCTTCATCGACCATGCCCTCGCCGAGATATATCTCAGTACGGTCACGAGCGTATTTCGCAGCCGCCAGACTTGCGAGAAGGTGGGACCGAAACGTGCTCCATTCCGCCCCTGCCAGGGCCGCGGTCGCCCTGAAATCCTCAAGCGACAAGCTGCGCTCAAAGGCTGCGCGCGCCGCATAAAAGGCAAGTGAACGCCTCCCCGACAGATCAGCAATGTCGCGCAACCAGCGCGCTAGGGTGACCGTTCCATACGAGGCTACGTCATCGGATCTCAGCGTCAGCCACCATTCGGCGATATCCAGCGCAGCGTCAATCTGTGATGCTTGCTTCAACAGCCGCGCAAACTCGAGCACCTCTTCGGCAGATCGGAATTTATTGCGTGCATGGTCTTGGGCATCCGCAATGCGTCCGAGCCGGATCAGCATCATAGCATGGTCACCATGGCGCCCAGCGGCGCTGGCAAGGTTGAGGAACGCCTCTGTATCTCCCTTTATATCGAGAACGCGCAGACGCGCCTCGGTCAACCGCGCCGTTGTCCAATCGCCACCGCCAGAAAGCGGCCAGGAGCGCGCCCGCCCGGCAAGAACATCCTGGAGACCCATCTCGTCCCAACCTTGATCAAGCGCGTCGATGGCAACCTGCAGATGTTCTTCGAGACCGTATTCGTAGAGCATGCCCTGCCACACATCTATCCGCATCATCAGCTCGTCACACTCTGCCGGGAGTAGATCGCTCATCAAAACTGCCTCGGCAATCATCTGCCCAAGCACGGGAAAGAACGCATGCAGCGTCTCGTCCCAGTCCGCCCGTTCGCGCCATACCGGCACGAGCGTCTCGGTCACCGCCTCGAGGATATTTAACGCATTGCGTCCGTCGCCCGCTTCGAGAAACGGCTTTGCCCTGTCGATCAGCGATCCGAAGGCTTCTTCGTCGACAATAATTTCATCATCACTCCGGCGGACCTTGGGAGAACCTCGCCCGGACAGCAGTGCCTTTGCCTGTCGCCTGATCGGTTCAGGATCAACGGCAGCTCGTTGTGCGCCCATTAGTCCGTCACCCGATTGACCGGTTGCCAGTTCCGTTTCGAGCCACGGTATGAACGCCGTATCTTCCTTGGCCCGCTTGACCAGCAGCTCAACCAGGGCTTCACGATCGAGTCCTTCCAGCATACCGGCGACGGAGGGTTTTTGTGTAATCGCGTCTGGAGCCGCGATATATTTGAGCAACACGGCGACGACGTGCTTGCAGGCACCGCCCCAGTCGTAGTGACAGGAGCACTGTGTGGCGGCCACGTTGTTATCAAGAAGTTCGACCGTGACGACATACGGCGTGTATTCGCTGCCTTCGACTTCGGCGATCAACTCGTCGCCGCGGCGTTCGAGCGCTAAAACGGCGCCATGCCGAACGTAGTCCCTGCCGCGCGCGAAAGACTCAGCCGTTGCCAAGGCGCGCACCGCGTTTTCATCGAGAGCCGTGTCCATCACTCGTCCCTTTGCTCCTCAAACGCGTCGCCGCTCCTATCGTAATCGAGACCTAATTCAGTAACCGACCCATAATTAACAAGAGCGCTGTCCCGACGAAATAGTCCAACATCATTCAACGCTCCGTCTATCTGACCGGACTGCCGGTCGGGGCCTCAACCGCTGGATGGCGGCCGCGAAGATCGACAAAGGCAGCGTGATCGGAAGGATCGCACGCTGGGGCACGGTTTCGAAGCGGGCACTCGATCCGCGGTCGGGCAATGCAATCCTGAATCAGCGGGAGAAGATGGCGGGGTTGGGGCCGGAGGAGTTTTCTGCGCACGGGCTGCGGCCTGGACATATCATTGAGGCCGCCAATCGCGGCATTCCACTGCCCGAGGTAATGGAGCAATCGCGTCATCGTTCCGTTCAGCAGGCTTCCAGTTATTACAACAATGCGACACGGCGTAGCGATCGGGCTGCCACCCTGCTATGAGGATAGTACGTGACTGATAACGTTGACTTATCTGGCGTTCTTCACGTTACAAAGAGATGCCCAGCTCCAGACCCTGGTATATTTCTTCCGGACCCCGACCCGCTCCATTCGTTACGTCGCAACCGGGGTCTTCTGGCCATAAGCGGCGCCGGTCGAAGCACCCACCTCCATCTCCATTAGTCGCTCGGCGGCGAAATCGATCGTCTCACGCAAAATATCGGCGTCGGGGGTCTTCTCTACGAGCGTGCGCAGGTTCATCATCACATCGGTCATCGGTGGTTCCTCCAATCAGGTTGGTGTGAGCAACCCGACTGTACCGGAGAACTTCGATGACCGCCGCTTCGGCGCGATTGAAAGCGCGCTCCCGAGCGGCTTCGTTACCGCCAAACTACACCACTCGGCAGGACACGACCCTCCTCCACTGCAAACGCACTGGTTAAATTCTCTGTCGCCTGCCGCGGGTTATCGCCGAATGGCCGTTTTTGTCTGGCAGGCATCCGCCGAAAGAGCCGCCCGCATGAAAGAATTCTCGATGACCACCTTTAATCCGATGGACCCTGTACACGCAGCAGCAAGAGCCTTCAGAGACGCTGTGAACGCGATATTTGACGCGAGGTTTGGCCTCCAGCCTGATCAATTCCATCGGCACGCCAATCGCTTGAAGAGACGCGCGATCGACCGGATGCGGGAAGAGTTGGCGCAAAGTCACGAGACGATAGACGGAATTCATAGCGCCGCCTTTCAGCTTGTTAACGGCGAAGCCAACGCAGATCCGGTCGCTCGCCAGAAGCTCGAGAACGCGCTGGTCGGTGCCGTCGAACTCGCTTTGATCGAGGATGGCCTTACGACCAGATGACCGCTCGCCCCTTCGCAACGTCAGATTTTGCATCAAAGGCTATTTTCGGCGCCTTGCTGAATGGAGAACCAAGTTGGGCAGCAGAAAAGCGGCCGCAGAAATACTCACCGGTCATTCTCTACGTCGTGATCGATCGGCGGAGATTAGATCGCTGCCCCTTGCAATCAATCTCGCAAGCTTCCCACAGCCTTTCGATCGGGCCTCCCGCAGTTGCCAATCATGAAGGGCCACGCGAGGAGTTTCATTGTATAGCCGAGGCATCCGCCACGTATCTCGGCATCATGCATGGGCGGCGGGGTCCACCAGCCAAGGGTTGGTACGTGTTGTCCGTGGACCGATACGATTTATAGCGACTGCTGCACCAGCCAGTTATCCCAGATTGAACCGAAGCTGTTGTTGTGTTCGACTGCACCGTCTCATCCGGGTCTGCGCAAGATCGGAGGGCTCCGTGGAACGATCGATACGTGTTCGTTTCGGGGTTAAAGGATCGATACCGGTTTGCGCACCGAGCGACGTGCTGCGCTGACAGCGTGATTATCTTTCCTCCCGCCCCGGGTCCCGCCACATCCTTATTGACCGCCGCCGGCAGCGGCGACGGTGAGGCTTGAGCGTAAGTCGAATCGTCAGGCGGAAGGCGTTCCAAGCGCTGGGATGCCCGCTCGATGCGCACCGGCACCGATGTCCAAAGTGGCGGGGCGGAGAGATTGGCGGTCGGGTGAGGATGCTCAACCACGATGAACGTGCTGGCGAGTTTCATCACGACAATGGCAGTTCCAACTACACCTGCCGCCAAGAATGCCATCAACGCCAGCGTCTTCATTCCGTGATCCCCTCCAGTGACAATCTTTCGAAACTGCGCCAACAAACGAGGAGCGGCGCGGTTCGTTCCCTGGCTCGGACTAAGGTCTGAACGAAACCGTGCGCCTGATTTGAAGGACTATGTGAGCGAAGAGTGCCACCGACCGGGGGAGAATCGGCATCTTTCGCGGCAGTTCTGACGATATCACCGCAATATACGCGGTCGCTAACCGTCAGCAGATTGAACGCGGACGCGCGTTATCCAGGCTGACGGGACTAAAGTCCGTATGCTGGAACCGATGTTGCGAAAACGCATTTCCCTCGCAGATCCGATCCCCACGCCGCTCCGGCGCTGGAATCGGACAAATAGGGAGAGAAGTCATGAACTCGAAAATTCTCATCGTTGTGGCCGCCGCCGGTAGCCTTCTAACCGGATCGGCCTTCGCTGCAAACTCGACCGTGACCGGCGCTGCCGGCGGCGCCGTAACGGGTGCTGTCGTTGGCGGCCCTGTCGGTGCCGCTGTCGGCGGTGTTGCAGGCGCCGTCATCGGCACTGCGCTCGCCCCGCCGGAACGGGTTGTCACCTACGTTCAGCAGCAGCCGATGCCTGCTGAAGACGTCGTTGTGCAGGACAAGATCGTCGTCGGCCACGAACTACCGGAATCGGTGGTTGTTACTCCGGTTCCTGACGATCCGTCCTTTGCCTATGCCGTGGTCAACCACCAACGCGTGATTGTGCAGCCGAAGACCCGCAAGGTCGTTCAGATTGTCGAGTGACGACTATGGAGGGGCCCTAGGGCCCCTCCTTCCTGTTCATGGGTGAATAGGTGCGGCGGGCGGCCACCTCTTCCGCCAAAACCTATTGAATTTGCTTGGTTTTTTGGATTTTTTTGTGTTGAAAATACCCGTTATCATGCCGGGTATTTTGCGGGCTTTGGCCCCAAGGCTACACCTTACATCCCTTGGCGTGCTGTTGATTCTGGATGGCCTGAACCTTTCCCTTCTCCACAGCGATATCTCCCGCCTTGTCGGCGCCGGTAAGACTAGAAACTGGCACACCAATCATGAACACGCCGAAGGCATCACCATTTGCTGCATTGTTCTGATCCTTCGACAGCGAGTCGAGCTTTGACTGTTCGGTCTTGAGGTTCGCGGCGAGCGCCGGACATCCATCGTTCTGGTACGCGGCCATAGGAATGTCGGCTGGCTCAATGGCGCCAGGTCGTTTTGCGCAAGAGGCAAGCGAAAGAAGGATAATAGCGGCGGTAAGCAATCTGCGATTCATAGTTGTCCCCAGCGTTGATGCTCGGAAACTAGCTTCAACTATTGCGGCAACGGAAGTGGCAGAAAGGCAACCAAACAAGATAATTGGTTATCGGGCTAAACGGCTCGCCCTGCGGTGTTATTTCGCCTGCTCTTCCCCCACGCCTCAGGGCGCTCCCTGCCGCGCGGTAAGCCGATCGCTCCGCCCGTCGGCATGCCCATCCAGTTGTTGTAGAACAGCCGAACAAGAGGCACCGGGCGCCCTCCGTGGAACTCATCGACCTCGGGCCACCCGGGCACCTTAACGAGCGCCGGCATGCGTTCCTTAACCCACTTGGCGGCGCGCTCCTTGCCGACAATCGCTTCAGCTATTTCAAGGTCGGTAGCGAAGAGCGGCAGGTGGTCGAATGGAGATGCGGACGATACTTGTGCCATAAATTCGACAATAAGCCTTTGATTTCATTAATTTCAGCTTATCGAGCTTAACCATCCTCGACAAGCAAACCTTAACCGGACCGGCGCAAGTTTCCTCCAACTAGAAAAGGAGGCCGACATGACGTACGGCATCATCTTCGTATCGGCACTGACGGCGCTGGTATTTGCCATTGCGGTAGTCGAAAAGGATCCACCAAGTGAAGCGGTGGCGACTCACGGCTGGTCACAGGACAGTCGAGCTCCCATCACCAAACACACAGCCGAATAGAGAAACCGCCGGCTGGTGAGGCCGACGGCGCCTGTTATCGATCTCTTGAAGGCGACTTGAGCTCCTCGCAACGCAACTGGTCACTGCCTGACAGGAACCGCCGTCGATTTCCCATCCTCATATCTTTATGCCGAGGACAGGTACCGTTTGTCTTATGAGGTTTGCAAAGTCCACAGGCAGCGATCCGCGGCCGTTTTCTTTTGTGGTGCATGATTTTCCCCGAACACGGTCGGTGCGCCCCAATGGCGCACGCGCATGTGTCGGAGATGGGAGGGACGAGTTCTCATAAGACATCACATAGCACGATCATGGCCAGCAAAAAACCCACCGGTTGGTAGCCGGTGGGTGCGCTTGTGGTGACGGTGGTGATAAAGGAGCCCGGCCGCGAGGCCGAGCGGCGCGCAGATCGCGCCTTAAAACTGTAGCGGGCGACGGCGTTGTGAAGCCACCGCCACCCGCCCGACCCGACGTGTCCAAGCACCGGGCCGCCCCGCGGGGTTCAGGAAACTGGCTGCAGTACCGATCCGAACACGTGCCTGTAGGGCCGGTCGCCTTTGTCGAAGAGGAAAATCTTATAGACCTCCCTGCCCTTCGCCGAGCGAGAGCGCTCCAGGACGACGGCAGGGGTTGATGCGAATATAACCGTCTGTCCAACGGTGAAGCGGTATGTGGCGACGTAGTTGCGGACGACTCGTCTGCCTAGCAGCGAGCGTGGCAAAAGACTTCTATTGGCGTGGGAAATCGGTGCGTGGACTGTCATGGCGCTCCTCGTTGCGTTAATGCTGTTCATTTGTTACAACACGATACAAAATACATCGACTTTCGACGAATTCAATAACTTTTACATAGGGTTGTAAAAAATGTCTATTACCGCTGCCCAATGCCGCGCCGCGCGTGGCCTCATAGGCTGGTCGCAGGGAGATCTTTGCGAAGCGGCGGACGTCGGTCGGGCTACGCTTGCCAATTTCGAGCTGGAAAAAAGCACTCCTTACGAGCGCACACTCCGTGATGTCCGCGCCGCCCTCGAATCGGCCGGCGTCATGTTCATTGACCAAAACGGCAATGGTCCTGGCGTTCGTCTACGGGATCGAACGAAAGGGACTTGATATTAGGCTGCCGCGGCTATCCTTTGATGCGCGGCACACCAACCGCAGCATTCACCACATCGAGGAGACTTTTGGCTCAACGACAAAGGAGAATGCTATGTGTTCACAAAGACTGAAGGGTTTGGCCAGGGTTCGCAAGCGCCCCGCGACAGGCAAGACCATCTACTACTGCTACGCCTGGCGCGGCGGGCCGCTCTTGCGCAACGATAGCGGCCCAATCCAGCCAGACGATCCGGCACTGCCCGCCGCCCATCAGGAGGCACATGAGCGACGTCGAAATCCCAACTCGACGACCATGGGCGGCCTTATCACGGCTTATCGCGCATCTGCAGATTTCAAACTGAAGGCGGCCCTGACAAGGCGCGAATACGATCGCTACCTCGACGATCTCCGCAGCGAATTCGGTAACCTCTCCATCGGCGATCTTGAAGCAAAGGAAACTCGTGTCCGGTTCAAGGCCTGGCGTGATGCCATGAGCGATCGGCCAAGAACAGCGGACTACGCGTGGTCCACGCTGTCCAGGGTACTCTCGTTCGGTAAAGACCGTGGCATTCTTTCCGTCAACATCGCCGAGCGAGGCGGGCGTCTCTATCGCGGCAACCGGCGCGACAAAATATGGAACTCGGCGGATATCAATGCCTTTCTGGCTGTTGCACCTCGCAGTCTTCAGCTCGCGATGCAGCTTGCAATCTGGACTGGCCAACGCAAGGCCGACCTGCTGAAGCTCAAGTGGAGTCAGTGTACTATTGACGTGATCCGCCTGAGGCAGGGCAAGACCGGCGCGCGGGTAGCCATTCCGATAGCCAAGCAACTCCGCGCTGAGCTCGACTTAGAGCCCCACGTCGCCGAGACCGTCCTGACGACAACGCGCTTCAAACGACCGTGGACGTCCGATGGATTCGACACGGCCTGGAAACTGGCGTGCAAAAATGCGGGCATAGAAGATCTGACCTTCCACGACCTGCGGGGGACTGCCGTCACTCGCCTCGCGTTAGCCGGATGCACCGCAGCCGAGATCGGCGCGCTGACCGGACACGCGATGCGTGACGTCGATTTGATTCTAGATGCGCATTACCTCGGCGGGCGCCCTGAACTAGCGCGGCGGGCGATCGAGAAATTGGAAGCCGTCTGAAGAGGAATGATTGCTCCGCATTGCATCACTACGGAACAAAAGCCAACCGGCCTCCATTACCCCTGTGACTTTTAGGAGGAAACAATATGGCTTACGAACCTAACGACCCTAACCGACCAAATCTGAATGATCCGAACCGCCCGGCTTCAGATCCGGAATTCATCCCAACGCAGAGACGATCTGGCATCGCAGCTTGGGTTGCTATCATCGCCATTGTCGCGGTGGCGGCCTTTGCGTGGTCGCAATGGGGTGGCACCGGAATCGACCGCAACACGACCGCTTCCACTACGGCAACTCAACCCGCGCCGGCTACGCCGGCGGCTCCTACTGGCAATACCGCCACACCTGCACCGGCGCCCGCAGCACCTGCCAACAACGGTCAGTAATGTGGCTTCTCGTTGACGCACCATGGGAGCCCGTCGTCCTGCATGACAGCAGACGACGGGCTTTTGCAATCCAATTGAAAAGCCGCCGCATTGCCGCGGACGATCAGCCGCGTTTTTGAGGCTCGTCGCCCTCCCGCCTAGCTAACTCCGCCTCGATCAACTCTCTAACGAATTGTGACCGCCGATTTTTCCCGACCAGCGCGTCGATTCTGGTGCAGGTACCTTCTGGCAATCGCACCAGCACCGCCTCCAGATCGAGCCGCGGCCGCCCCCTTCCTCTACCATTATCGTTGACCATCAGTCGCCCCGATTACCCATTAAGTGACATCACTTATTCCCATATTAAGCGATATCACTTAATCCTCCGTTGATGAGAACAGAGGAGGCTTGATGCTGACACAGCACGGATGGAAGGCGGCCAACGATAACGAGAAAAACCTTCGACGCCGCCGCTGACAGCTATCTGAGGATGGGCGGATCGCAGCGCTACGTGGCGCCGGTCGTCGAGTATTTCAGTGGGAGATTGGTGGCGACGATCGTCTCCACCGAGGTGCGGCAGACGGGGATAGAGGTTTTTCCTATCTGCAAGGCTGCCACCATTAATCGGCAGGTGCTGACGCCGGCGAGAGCAATCCTCAACCATGCCCACGAGTTGGGATGGTGCAGCGCGATCCGTGTTCGCTCCTTCAAGATCGAAAAGCCAGTAAAGCTTCCGGCAGTCAACGGCGAGTGGATGAGCAAGTTCATCAGCCAGGCGGACGCCGACGGCCTCTATCACCTGTCCGCCGTCGTCTTCTTTATGCAGGACTGTGCAGCGCGCGTGTCAGAGGCTTGCAACGTCTTGGGCGAACACGTCGATATCAAAAACAAGACGATAAGGCTGGCAAAGACAAAGACCGAAGAACGCGATGGCCTATCTCACGTACGAGTGCGCCTACCGCATCGCCCACCTGCCGATGAAGGACGGCGAGCGGGTTTTCCGCTACTCATCGAGGTGGTCTGTGAACGATCGCATTGCCGCGGTTTGCCGACGGGCGCAAATCGATTACCGGCCGTCGCACACAATAGGCAGACGCACATACGCAACGCGAGCGATCAAGCTTGGCGTCCCGATCAAGGTCGCGATGGACGGCGGCCGCTGGAAAACGCCGGCCGTGTTTCTCGGTTATGTCGACATCGACAATGCAGGTCGGATCGTTGCGGAAAAGATCAATTCGCATCGATATTCGAACCTCTAATTGACTCCGCTCAAAATGAGAACATAATAGGAACAAAACTACGGAGGTTTTCATGAGTGATATTGATCGCCCTGCCCTACAGCGCGCGCCCGAGCTGATCGCGCATCGCTGCCATTGTGGTGCCTACGCTGGGTTCGGGTTCTCCGCGCCAAGTCGGCGCCATCAGATGGAATGGTGGTGCTGGGCTCATTATCCCCACAAAGACCCCGACGCCCAGCGCGGGGCTGGTACGGTCGCCGAGCTCTTGGCGTCTTAGATGAGATGAGTGAAGTGCCTGAGCCGCGCTATCGTTGGCGCAAGACTTGGCCGGATGAAGCCGACCGCGACAGCTGGAAGACAGATTTCCAAGGATGGGATCGGCAGATCCCCGTCGGGCGCATCCGCTACGAGGCGAATGGTCTGAAACAAGGTTTCTGGCAATGGAGCGGGCACGGCCCGCGTGTGTGCCAACGGCTATTGCCACATCAAGGCTACGAGACAGACCCACGAGTAGCGGCGTTAAGACGGAAGACTATTACGATCGGCTGATGGCTCATAACGGGATCATCCGCTAGCGATCTGAAAAACCGCCGCGTTATCCTGTTTTTCCCTCAACCCCTTGTAGGAGGCATGGCGAAGCTTGCCATCATCCGTCCAGGCTCGGTACTCGATCTCGGCGATGAGCGTCGGTTGAACCCACACGACGCCCTTCCTCTTCAAATTGATCGGTGGTGTCACCGTCTTCAAACTGTCGAGATCGGCGGGGAGCTTGATCGTCGCTCGCTCTTTGAAGCCGGTCCCTACCCCGCCGACATAAACGAGCTCGTCACCTCGATAAGCGGCCAGCAACAGCCGGCCGATGCCACCGAGTGCCGCGGTCGACGGCTCATAGCCGACGATGAAGAAGCTGTCGCTCTGGATGCACTTGACCTTGACCCAATCGCCGAGACGGCCAGATCGGTAGGGCGCATCACGCCGCTTTGCGATGACACCTTCCAGGCCGTGCTCGCAGGCGGCATCAAAGAGCGCCTGCCCATCGCCTTCGAATTCTTCCGAAAGCCGAATACCGCCGGCACGATCCTTCAACAAACCTTCAAGCATGTGCCGGCGGTCGCTCAGGTCCATCCACGAGACGTCATGACCATCGAAGTAAAGCAGATCGAAGGCAAAAAACACGGCTTTCGATGCGTGACGCTCTCCGCTCCGTCCGCCGAGGGCCTGCTGCAGGGCGCCGAAATCTGATCGGCCCTGCTCATCGAGCACGACCGCCTCGCCGTCCAGGATAGCCGTCGTTCCGATCGAGGCCGCCTCTTCGGCAATCGAGGGGAAGCGATCGGTCCAGTCGTGCCCGCCGGGGGTGATGATCCGGACGCTACTCGGCTCAACGTGCACCGCTAGCCGATAGCCGTCCCACTTGATCTCGTAGAGCCAATCCGGCCCGATCGGCACTTTTGGCTTCAACACCGCTAAGCATGGCTCGATCCTGTCGGGCATTGGATCGAATTGAAGTTGCGGTTGATCCAGATCGAGCGGTCTGCGCGGCCGACTGCGCAGCGGAGCGTCGGTGTTGCGAAGGAGCGGTTGGGATGACTTACGCGGAACCTTTGTCATGTCTCGAAGTGCAACAGAGATCGGTCGAAGAGTCGAGTCGATTGGGAACTTTCCTTCACGCTGGAAATTAAATTAATGCTTACGTGTCCCCATGTAAGCAGAGCCAGGCGCCCTTGTTCCACCAGCATCACCCCGAGTGCCTGGCTCGTTTTCACGGGCGGGGTTGCCCCAAGAACTTCAGAACGATTGCTACTGTCGCTTCAGGGCATCACCCGACTGGGGAATTTCCCCGACCGCGCACCGGCCTATGTACTAGCTTGTCTGGAGAGACTGAGAGTAAGTCGCCACCTCTGGGGAATATGCGATGGGGTGGCGACACCAAATTAACGGCTTTTTAGAAACCGAGGTGCTTATGCCCGTACTTGGGCGTGTGGGTGAGCCGACTCTTCATGGCGACCGCTCAAAAAAAGCCAACAATGTGCTTACTCAGCGTGGGACAACTCGTATCCTTTGACAGTTGGCGCTGCCTCTCTGACCAGGACCTTCACCGATGAGATGCACAGAGCGGCAATCAACCCACCAGCGATGACATCAACAAGATAGTGGTTTGCGTTCGAGATTGCCGCAGCGGCCATAAATACGTTCAACAGCACAATCGGGTACCTAATCACCGGCACTTTCCAAACTGCCCAGCCGCAAAGAGCGGCTACACCAGCGTGCACGGACGGGAACGTGACAATGCCCGCAGCCTGGCTAAATGTAAAAAGGAAGCGTGGGGCATTTCGTACGGCATTGAATTGATCGAGAAAGAAAAATGCGAAGTGAGCGTCAATATTGTGGAGGTCTCTCTGATGAACGCCATACGTGACGTATGTCCCCAGCGCAGGGAACCAAGTCGAAATAATGCTAGAGACAAAACAAATTAGCGCATAGGAAACCACCATGGCATAAGCGCGCTCGGCACGCCCGATAGCTGCAAGCAATATTGGCAGACCCAGAAGTTGGAAAGCAAATGATTGGTAGGCAATTCCGAGCGTAAACGCTAGCCACGGTACCGAATCCACAAAATGAATGAAGCCGAACCAAGAAAAACCGAGTGCAGAGTCCATGCTCGACAGCCTAGCATCTGCCAGAGGCATCGCGATCCACGCTGCTAGATATGTGGAAATAACGACTGGCACCGTCAAGAGAACGCCAAGGAACGCACATTCTCCAATGCTTCGAAGCCGCGGCATGTCTCTCGCAGAGCAGTAGGCGCTGATGAATACAGCGCCCAGCCCCATTCCCGCCACCAGAGGTGCGAAGGAGCTATAATCAACGGGAAAGCCAGACAAATTTATCAACGAATATGTTGCGGAATACGCCAATATGGTCAACATCCACAGGGCAACACGGACCTTATGCAGAGAACATGGCATTCTGTCAGCTCCGTCTCCGGCCACGGCCGACCAGAAGTGGCTTGCAGTCGACCGTATTTATTCATCGAAAAATTGTATTATGAGCGATAAAACTACGCGTATTAGATTAAGAACTGACTATTCAGAAGTTACCAGATCTTGCCCAAGGCGAGCCGCTATGTACGAGGATTATCTCAAGCCGATGTTCTGGGGTGTGCTCATCTTCGCGTTGACCGGCGTGCCGGCTCTGCTTTTGGCGAAAGCGACCTTCGTGGCGGCGGTCTTCGTAAACAAATACTACCTGATAGCGTTGCCCATCGATCTCGTGGCGTGGATTGTGACCAGTCTGTTACTGATCCGCCTGGCCGAAAAGTGCTTTCGGCTCAGGTAGCCCCACCCCTATACGTGGTGACGGAACTTTCCCGCCCAGCAGAGCTTTGATTATCGCTTACATCCCAATGTGAGCAGAGCCAGGCTCGATCATCGCTGTTCCATCCCGAGGAGAGCCTGGCTCACCGCCCCTTGCTTCCCGCGCGGATGCTCGGGAACAATCTGAGCGCCGGCAGGTTGGGAATAGCTTGTATTCCTTTGCAAGCAGAGCCAGGCGCCCTTGTTTCCGCCAGCATCACCGCGAGTGCCTGGCTCGTCTAGCGGAAAACTCGCGTGCCGAATGTTGTCGGGGAATGCATATGGCTAAAGATGCCGATCAACCCAGCCGCTCTGATTGTGACATTCGCCGTTTGATAGCGATATTCTGCTTCACAGAGAGGTGAAACGATGAAACTGACGAAATCTGAAGTGTACCAACGCCTTGAGGCTGCCCTCGCGATACTTGGGGAAGAAGATTCCGAAGACGCGGAGGCTGATATGAGGCTCAGCACCGTGCGGATTCTGTTGAAGCATGCAATTGAAGAGCCGGCGGGGGAATTCGACAATGTCGCCCATGATATTACCGACAACTGACGTTGGCCCGTCGCTTCCTTGGGTCTCTTTTTGGTCATAGGTGGCGCCACCAGCTGGCAGCCGCCGCGGAATTGATTGGCAATAACCCGCGTCTGTGAGCTATGGCTGTACAGGCCGTTGTTAGTTCTCGCTGGAGAACAACTTACCGGCCTCGTCGGAGCCCGCTTTGTACCCCTCTGCGGGCTCCGACTGCCGCAGCTCTCGCTGTCCGCTACAAACCTCCCAGAATGCCTAAATTAGTCCTAGACGCGACATCGAGAACGATAAGCGAACGGAAGGAATACATTTCGCTCGCTCTCAGCCACGGCCCTCACCCCATGGCCAGACTTCGGTCCGATAGCTCGTCTGGATGATTTTCCGAACTCCCGCCCGCACTATTTCTCTTCCTATCGCCAGGGGACCAAGGGTCGCTGCCTCGGGGGAAGTATTGCGTTGTGGCAGCGATCCCCTCACTCTCACCTGTCGTAACGGGGGGCGGGCATGTTGAGGCGATATATTCATCCATCTGATCTTCCGCTCTTTTCGGAGGATCTCGATCGTTGCCAGAAGGTATTCGATATTGTCCGCGAAGAGTTGAGCATCGAGCGGGGAAGCGAAAAGGAAGAGGTTATCGCGGCCTCAATCATTCATTTCTATAAACAAGGTTTGCGAGACGAGATGCAGTTACTCATTTGGCGCGGACTGCCACGATCAGCTGAACGCTCGCCGCCCGTAATTCAAGTTGGCGAGTATGCCACTTGAAATTTCGCCAAAAGCGGGCATTCTTCGCGCGGGCCGACTACCCACCGGCCCACCTGCTGGAATGCTTGCTCTTACCCCGCCCTTGTGCGGGGTTCTTTTTGTCTCCCCTTTCCCAGGGTGCGCGATGGCGGAACTGGATATTAAAATCCATTGTTGGTGGCCCGGGTCGACGTTTGCGCGAATCCCGGCTGCTTTGATCCATTGGTTTGGCAACTACCGCGGGTTAGCTCACCGCCGACTCGTTCGAGGAAACTACTGAGACTTAATCGAAATCCCTCGCCGCTGGGACGTCTGGTCGAAACACCATTGCGACAAGGGATTTAAACTTTTCGCTGTATCCGAATCCAGATGGACATGGCACCTCGGAAAAATTCGAGGCCGTTCCCTGAATCCTAAGGGCATGTCGAAGATGCTATGCGCGAGTCAGTTAACGATTCAATCGAAACATGCGCGAAAATTTGAATGACCAGCCCGTTTGAAAAGCTTTCGGAAGTGATGACGCCTGCCCAGGTGGTCGCGGTATTTCAATCCAAGGGGATAATCATCTCCGAACGAACACTCCGAGAGCGCGCCCGCGGAGTGGGTGCGTATCACACCATCGGAAAAGCAATGTTCTTTCTTCCCGAGGACCTTGAAGCACTTATCGAAGCGTCGAAAGCGAATCCGAAAGTTCATCACTCCTCGGGACAGTTGACTAAAAAAAGTGCTCCGGCCCGTACGAAAGTAGTTCGGTGTCTACCTCTGGATGCGCGGGAGAAAGGCGTTTTACGACAATTGTATGGGAAGGGCCGCAATTCGAAAGTGCCGACCGGCGAACTTCGAAACTGTGGACCGGATACCGAGGAACGGCTTCTTGCTCGTGGATTCATCAAAACCTGCCCGATGAAGAAATACCCTGATCGCGTTGGATTCTATACGCTCACCGAAGTTGGTTTTGCCGCCGCATCGAAGGAAACGGGGTGAGCCGGCCGCGTGTCTTCCTAGGGTAACCATCATGCACTCACAGGACCTTAGTCCGTCTCGCGTCCGACTGGAGCCCAATGTGCAATTGGTAATCGGTCGCCTAGCTTAACATCAGATTCGATCGCGTGTTCACGACACGCTTCCATGCTTTTGCTTCTTCGAACGGGAGAAAATCTATGCGTCGGTTTACCTTGGCATCTGTGGCCGTCCTCACCCTCGCTTTCGCCGCCAGCTCGACCGTTATCGTCGGGTTTGACACCGTCGCTCTGGCCAAGGATGGTGGAAATGGAGGGGGGAACGGTGGCGGAAATGGTCACGGGAACGGTGGTAGCAACGGCAACGGTGGCAGCAACGGAAATAGTAGCCAGCACAGCCAGAACGACAACTCCGTACGGGGCAGTCTTCAGTCTCGAAAAAGCGCCCAGGATAATGACGACGCGGACGACGACTCTTCTTCCAAGACTGTAAAGACGGAAAAGCCGACGAAGGATAAAAGCCTTCACGCGCAGCTTGCGGGTCTGAACTCTCTAAATCGGAACTATCGGGCGTATATGAACTCATCCGATCCCAAGATGACGGCAATCTCCGCCTATGCCGTCGCCTACGCCCGCTATGAAATCGACAATGGCACCGAGCCTTCCGCGCTCGATCCGGCGCTCGGCGATCAGGCGCTGGCGAGAGCCCTGGCGTCGTCGACGAAATCAGGCACCATCAGCCCCGCCGCTCTCTCGGAAGCCAAAAACATCCTCGGTGTCGGCGCCACCAACGGAAAAATTGACCAGATACGAGACGCGATGGAAAGGACGTCAGCAGATTGACAAACCGAGGCGCGTTCTAGCAGCCGACCTAGCGCCGCGGGTTAGAGTTCGGTCCGACAGTCGGACTGAATGATTTCCGTGACCCGCCGGAACGGGCGCATTCTTACGATTACATGCCAAAACGACAGATCCTATCGAGACACATCCGTCAGCGGAAGGCCACACTCAAGTGGCAGTCTCCTCAATGAAGATAGAAAAAATTCACGCGGTTCTCCATGGTCCAGCGGGCGCAAGAGGAAAGGCCGATTCATCGTGCAGAAAGGTGCTTCTGATATATTTCCCAGGTCGATGAGGGTCGACACATCCAAAGAAAGGGAAATATGTATATTCGCACAATTATTTCTGCATGCACCCTTTTGATTCTGCCGGGTATCGCGCTGGCAGATCCGACAGGAACTTTCAAGGTCGTAGGCAAGAATGCCGATGATGGCAGCACTTATACAGGTACTGTGAAAATTACCCGCACCGGCGCGACCTATAAAGTCGTTTGGAATATTGGCGGGACCGAATCCGTTGGCACCGGCTTGGGTTCCCGCTTCGATGGGCATGACATCGAGTCCGGCCACGCTACTGCCGATGATACCGGCATCTCCGTTGGATATGTCAGCAAGGACTCGTACGGGATCGCCGTCTATTACGAACAGTCAAACGGCAATTGGGAAGGGGTCTGGAGCTACGGAGGATCGAAGGGTGTGACCAACGAAACCTGGATTCCAGAGTAATCGGGGAAGTTGCGCTTTTTGGCGTTGAGGGTGCGCCACCAGCGGCGCATCCTTCGGATGCCAGACTATGCCCGGACAGCGCTTGCAGGATCGGCCCGCAGCCGGCGGCTCGGTAGAGGCAACGCCGGAGCAGTCATCATCGTGAAGTGGCTTCCGGGTTTGTCGCTATCGTTTTGCATTTAACGGGGTCTTCCTCACTTTGTGTGGTTAGAAATCGTTGATAGCCACGCAGCTATGACGAGTATGCGTACGAAACCAAAATGGTCGCCCGGTCCGGGCATTAGGGTGCAAAGCGTAGTGTCCAACGGCGATGGCGATTGGGTTGTGTCAGCTTGCGGACCAGAGGCGATCTTAGCAAGGTGAGCACGCGGCAAAATTCTCGGGCCATTCGCTGCGTGCCGGTCTTGCCTCCTCGGCCGAGGGCGGCTTTCCATATTCGACCGAGGCATCGCCACCATTATGGCCTCCTGGTTTCGATATCTTATCGTCTTCATATCGCAAATATACCGAGTCACCTCGCTCGAAATTGTACTGGAGCATCTCGTCAGCGTGACACTCCTTTACGGCATCATTGGCATGTCCCCCTCACCCACATGCCAAATCCATGTTCGCATTTCCGGCCGCGCATCGATCATACCAAGGAGTGCGACCTCGTAAGCCTCGTCGGCATCCGCCGGCACGATGAACATTGCAACGGGATCCGGCCGCGGCTCCGGTAGGGTGACGCTGACCACCGGCTTGTCGGGTGACAAATTGAAGCGCAGACCTTTCACGCTTTTACGGCGCAGGCGAGCCAGGCGTTCGAGCAATTGCCGTTCGTGCGCCGTCTCGAAGGGAATCCAGTTTTCGGTGGTGATCATGAGCGCCATCTCCTCGACCACAGCGAGCCCAGCCGCGTTGAGACCGAAGGTCAAAATGGTGACGATGTGAAGGGCCGGATCGGCATTCCAGAAGGCGAACTCGTTGGCAAAGATCTTCTTCAGCCGCTTCCATGTTTCTTCCTCGATCACCAGTTGATAATCCGGCATATGCTTGACGACCAGGCGGCGGCCGCTTCGCGCCTCGGCAAACTCCTTGACCTCCCCGACAAGAACCATGAGCTTGCGTTTTCCGGTTCCGCTGTTTGCGAGGACACCCAGAGTCATTGCCCTCCGGGCCGCGATCGCCGATTTTTCCTCCGGATGAAACACCTCCGGCACGAACAGAACCTCGGAGAACGACCCGCTGCTGACGGTCATCCTTCGGGCTGCCTCGATCAGGCTGGCGCGCACGCGACCCCAGCCTCGCTTGCCCGCCCAGGCGGCCGTCCATTCGGTCAGTTCGCCCTCGTGCCACAGATAATGGAGCAGAGCGCGCAGGGAGAGCCGCTTGCTGGCGTTTTTCACGGTATCGGAGAGGGACGGTTCCGCCACGCGCGCTGGCCGAGAGCCGGTCTTTGCCAGCGGAAAATCCAGCCTTAGCGCTGCGACACCCTTCTCTTCATCGATCCGAATGGCATCCCCGATCAGGGAGCCCAGCCCGGACAGCTCGTGCGGAGGCTGATAGGCGCCGCAGGAGGGATCATGGCTCCCTCCCGAAGAGGGCATACGCTTGATAAGATGCTGTCCGTCGAAGCGGGCGATATACATTGCAACGCCATCAGGCCTGCAAAGCAGAGCGGCCGGAGCTTGCGAGCAAAAGCGTCCGCGAGCGCCGCCGCCAGTTCCGGCGCGTCCTCCGCAAGTTCGATCCCGTCGATCCGATACCGGCGCATGGGTTTCTCCTTCCGACTTCGCTCAAGGGCTTTGTTTGGCGGTCGCGACATCCGCCAACCGTAATTCCTTCACCTCTTCCGGTTCGCTCATCGATTGTTCATAGCGGGTCCGGAGATTCGTGAGTGCACGCGACAACGCGCTCGCGTCTCCAGCTCGGCCGGCATCGATCTCATCCCCTAAAAATTCTTCGATCTCGGCGAGGACGGTGCTTCCATCCTGGAAAAACACTTGCAGCCGATTGTCTTCGTCGTCTTCGGTTTCCTCGGCGATCGGAACGCCGGGCAGCGGCATTCCTGAAGAAAAGTAGAGCTCCGCCCCATTCGTAGTCCGTTCGAGACGCGCGGCAATCGCGGCCCACCGCGCGGCGGTGATCGCGTCTCGCAAGGGCCATACTGCGTCCAGCGCAGCGGTGCGGGCTTGGCGTGCTGTTGTGTCTAGTCTGCTCCGGTTGCCATGCAGCGCACCGATGGTGTCTGGCGCGGTTCTCAGCCGGAATAAGAGGTCGGCGACTGCCTGATCGTCAGCCGAGATAATCGCCTGTCTATAGGCGTGCATGAGGCTCGCGGGCTCGGAAAAGACCCCACGTGCCCGCATTAGGACAATATCATCATGATCGGGGCCGACAGTTACAAACCGCGCGACTTTTTGCGTCATGTCCGGATCTGATGCCCTCGGCCTTGCCTCAAACAATGGCCATTCCACCTGCAACGGTATCTCGGGAATGGACAGATCCCTGGCATAGGCCTCGACCTGCCGGCGCCGGGCGATGAACCTGTCCTGGGTGTAGAAGTTCATCTTATTGAGAATGGCGCCATAACCGCTACGGATCTGCAGGATCGTTTTCTCATCATCAAGGCGCTGGACCGCATCGGGATCCATCAGTGGAACGAGCTCGAAACGCCCCTGCGATGCCGTCTTCGAGCTCAGCACGCCTCGATTTCGCCCCCACCCTTCCCGCTCCTCATATTTCCGGCCCAGATGGGTGGAGACGAAACGCGCGGTGGTCTCGTCGCCAACGGCAATGAAGAGCTTTATGTCCATGTTGCCGATCAAGGCATCGCGGGTCCTCTGGCCATAACGCTCGTCGATCTGCGGGATGTTCTGGGCAACGAGCGCGATGGTCAAACCGTATCCCGCCACCAACGGCGCCCGTTTGACGATCTCTGGAAGACGCTCGAACTGGTAGAACTCGTCGAGCATCATCAGGATCTTGTGCGGCTCTTCTGGGCTTGGCAGCCGACGCAGCATGACATCGTGGATCTGCTGGATCAGGAGACGGATCAGCGGTTCCACCGTCCCGAAATCCGACACGGGACTGGCGATAAACAACGAAAACGGCCTGCGCCTGAGATCGCGGATATCGAAGTCGCTCGCCGCACAGGCCTCGGCCATCAGCAGATTGTTGAAAGGCCCGAGCACTGTCACGATGTGTCCCTCGAAAGACGGTCGCTGATCCTCGTCACGTCCAAGATGCTGCCGGAAACCGGCGAGGATAAAATCGTTCAGCTCGGGTTCGCCCGCGATGATTGTTTCAAGCACGTCGGAGAATGGCTTGCCCATTGAGAACAATCGCAGGACCGAGCGCAGGTGCCGCCGCCCCTCCATCGTCCTGGACTCGAGAACGTAGCCGATCAACGAAGCCATCAGGCCGCGGGCCGTCTGCTTCCAGTAGCCCTCCTCCTTCTCGCCGATCGGCAGTAGGGTGGTTGCGAGATTGATGAGGTCGGTCGAGCGCTCCGGCCAGTCCCGCACAAAATCCAATGGGTTCCAACGGTGCGAATTCTTTGATCCCGGCGCGAAGACGAAACATTTCTGGCCCATCGCGAGGCGGGCCGCGCCGGTCAGCGCAAAGTTCTCCAGCTTCACATCGAGAACGACCACCGAGCCCCGATATTCGAGCAGGTTTGTCATCACGAACCCCCTGCCCTTGCCGGAACGCGACGGACCGTTGACGAAGAAATGGCTGTCGCCGCTGTAGCGGATGTCGATAGCCTTCTTACCCTTGCCGAAGGTGCCGAGCAGGATGGATTTTCCGGGGTCGCCCTGGGTCAAGCCGCTCTTTTCCAGATCCTTCAGCGTTGCGAAGCGCGAACCCTCGCCCGGTGGGCGGACCTCCCAGGGACGGAAGATCAAAAGCAGAATGCCGCCGGTGGTGACGCCTGCCTCGATCAGCGTCGCGATCGCGGCCACGCCGATCAGACTGCGTACTTTCGGGTTTCCCAGGTAGACCCAGGCCTGCTTGACCGGCATCAACAGGTCGTCAGTCGTAAAACTCCTCCACATCGTCGTGCTTCTCAGGAGGAAGAAGCTGGCCGCCGCATAGTTGGTGGACCATGCGAAGAATAGGGCAGCAGCGGCAAGGAATGGACCGGCGACGATCAGAACGATCTTTTCATAGCGCTTCATGATGCCGACCATTTGTTGAAGTAGATCTCCGTGACACCACGCTTCATGGTGACCGGATCGCGGCTGATCTGCACCACGACCGGCGCGACAAACCGGACGAATTCGAGAAGCTCGGCCTTGGAAAGGCCAAGGCCAGCCTGCATGGTTGCCATCGCCAGACGCTCATAGGCGCCGAGGGGATTGTCGGCATGCAGCGTCGACATCGAACCGGGATGGCCGGTATTGACTGCCTGCAGGAACGAGAACGCTTCCGCGCCGCGAATCTCGCCCATGAAGATGCGATCGGGCCGCAGGCGCAAGGCGGCCTCGAGGCAGTCCTGGATGGTGGTCTTCGCTCTGCCCTGCCCGCCCTTGGAGGCGATCAGCGCCAGCGTGTTCTGATGGGGCGGCCTAAGTTCGCGCGTGTCCTCGATGGAGATGAGCCGTTCCCAGAGCGGGACATCCTTCAGCAGACCGTTAAAGAACGTGGTCTTGCCCGAGGAGGTGCCGCCGGAAATCAGCAGAGTGACGCGGTTTTCGACGGCGAATCGGAACCAGTCGCGCCGTGCCGTCGGCGAAGGATCGACCAGACGCCCGACCAGCTCGCGGTCGAGGTCGGAAAGATCGGCGATGGCTCCGGCCGGGCCGGACACACGAACGCTGTCGAAACCGCCAAGCGCGATATAGTCGTCGAGGCTTATGTCGCGGATGACCTGCTTGCGGATCGCAAAAGCGCCGCCGGCGGCTGCAACCGGGGCCAGCACCGCCTGAAACCGCTCGCCGTGGGGCATGGCTGCCGATAGCAGCGGCGTCTCTTCGTTGACACTTTGCTGGGTGGAGCCGGCGATCATCTGGGCGAGGCCGCGGATCGCCCGTTCGTCGAGGCTAGCTACCGTATGCCGGACCATTCTTGCCTGGTCGGCGCGCTCGACCCAGACTTCTCCGGGACAATTGCACATGATCTCAATGACGGCAGGATCCTCCAGCAGGGAGCGAATGGGTTGCGCGACCTGCCGGAAGAAGATCGGAAGGGATTGCCAAAGCGACGCGCCTTCAGCGCCTCTTTCCGGAAAACTGGGCGCGGCGAAGCTCATTGACGGCCTCCTTCACGGGATCGGGATAGAGCGTGGAGAAATCGAGATCGCGGCGCACGAAGACGACGATCTGGGTTCCCTGATCGACATAGATGGTCGGTGGAATATTGATCGAATCTTTCAAGGCAGTGTTTGCCATCTCGGCCATGGTTTGTGAGATGGTCTGCTGCGCCTGGGTCTGCGCGTCGGACGCAGTGGACGAGGACGACGATGACGTCGAACTGCTGCCATCAGTATTGAGGCCGGCAATGAAGGATGAAACGCCGCCGACGAGACTTAGCACGGCGGCAGCACCAAAACGCTCGAGGTAGTGCTTGTCGACGATACCCGGCAGGCCAGACCTGCCAAGATCGTCGGCGCCGTAGGAGCCGAGCGAAACCGAAGTACCGTCAGCTCGCAGGGCCCGTGTCCAGACGATCAAAACTCGGGTCTGGCCGCGGGCGATCCCACTCTTGTATTCGCCGGTCAGCATCGTGCCCTTCGGCAGCAGGATGCGGCGGCCATCGAAGGAATACACGTCGCTAGAGATGACCGCCCGAACCATGCCGGGAAGATCCGACTGGATCGCGGTTTCGAGGACGGCGCGGATGAGCGTGCCCTGGGGGATCAGCGCATCGATGCGATCGTTGCGGGTCGCTCTCACTGTCTCTACATCCTGCGCCCCGATGGCAGCGACGAACTTCCGGTTCGGATCGTCGTCTGGCGCCCCGACATCCGCCGTCGTGTTCGATGCGTTCGTGCCCATAAGGGAGCCCGCCGCGTCTCTCTGTTGAGCCTGGTCGACCACCAGCATGTTCGAGCGTAGGCGGGCCTGACGAAGCTCTTCGGCCTTTCTGGCGCGCTCCAGCTCTTCCGCCGCGCGGCGAGCCGCGCCGTCGTCAACGGGCGGCGCAGCGATAACCACCGGCTGGACCTTCTGCTCCGCCTCGGCGGGCGGTGGAGTGATCACCAGTCTGTTGTCGTCCGGTTCCGGGGTGGGCCTGGGATCCGTGGACCTCGGATCAAGGTCCAGATGACCAGAACGGCTGGCTGTTTTAAACTCTTCTCGCGTCGCATCGCGGGCCCCCGTTCCGCGCTCGCCGAACGAAACATAGGCGGCGTAGCCAAGAATGGCGAGGGCAGCGGAGCCGAGGAGGATGGGTAGGAGCTTCCCGCCCTTGCTACGGGTGGGACGCGCCACTGTTTCGGTGATCTTTGCCTCTTCCTCGAAATCAATGGCCATTGCCGCCTCCGTAGTGGTCGTCGGCAGCCATGACGACGGGTTGTCGATGTCCGGTTTTTTTGAGATTGAAGACACAAGTGGCGACGTCGCCGTTGCGCAGGGTCCACTGGTCCGCCACCTTGTCGATGACGATGTAGTCGCCCTCGCGCCGGAAGTTCACGAGGCTTTCATGGCCGTCCGACTTGACGGCGAAGAAAGCCGGCAGTTCACCGGAAAACTGGAAAAAGGTCTTGACGCCGTCATCGAACATGGCGGTCGGCCTGTTATCGACAGCACCTTTGTAGCCATAGTCGTAGTTGAGCCCGGCGGAGTTGGCGAGTGCTGCTTTGATATTCGGCATGGCGGCGATTTCCTTGGCTGTGGCCAGGAGTCTCGCGTTCGCTACGTCGTCCGGATAGGCGAAGCGCAGCTTGATGACGGCATTGCGGGTATTGCCGGGCGTCGCACCCGTCAGCATGAAGTTATAGACCCGCTTTGACGTCACGACATTCATGTTCGTAACCGCGTTCGGCTCGAGCGGCTTGATGAACAGGTACTGTCGCGACTGGTCGGGCACGGCCTGCCACGCGACGCTGTCGCCCATGGCGACCGTTGCGATCTTCTCGTCGTCGTTGAAGACGATCATGGTCGAAACGCCCATCATCCCGGCGAGCTGGATGATGTTGTCCTGCTGGAAGGGAACAGTGCGGATCCGCGCATCGGCTTTGACCGCCTGTGGCAGGCTTTCTGCCCTGGCAAGAGAGACAACGATAGTGAGCAACAGCGTGGCGATGAGAAACAACTTTATCTTTTGGGCGATCAATTTCTTATGCTCGATCACTGGCGATCCTCGGTCGAGCTGACTGTTTCCTGATCACGCCGGTATTCGGTGACCTGAAATCCCAAGGGATTGTCGAAGCGCCAGTCGTTGCGCATCGGCTCGGATGTGTATTTGAACCGGACGTTGGCGACCCAATGGTCGGTTTCAGATGCCCCCGTCTGGCCGTTTCGGGTTGTCGAGAACCGCACCGCGGCGGTCTGTTCGTTGAGGAAAATGATGCTTTTGATCGCAACAGAGATCGTGGTGTTCGCGCCATAGAGCTTGACGGGGTTGTTGGGATTGGAGCCGGAATAGGTATTGGCGAGATCTTGCGCCGCCTTGCCGGTCGAATAGAGCGAGGCCAGGTCGAAATTATCCCGCAAGCCCTTTGGATCGTAGGTTTCCCTCGCACGGATGAAGCGAACGATATTGGCCCGCGTCACGGCCTCGTTCTGGGTGAGGTCTCCTGCTTCGGAAAGCGGACGGCTTGCCTCGACATAGCCGGTGGTCTTGTCGACTTCGAGCACGACGACGTCGAAACTCTTTAGCGGCAGGGTTGCCCATAACAGTCCGATCATGGCGAGGAGAGCAACGCCGAGCGTGATTGCCACGACCCGCCAGACGGCGCGCGAGGCGGCGACCGAGCGATAGACGGATATTTCCCAGCGCTCGCCCTCCTGATAGTAGCGGGGGTCGATGGGCGGTAGCGCCGTTGACGTCGTCGCACCCGTATTCTCTTCTGCTTCCATTCAAAATCTCCTGGACATCATTTGCGGGCGTTGATCGCCGCCGCCATGACCTGGGCGGCCGCTGCGCTGCCGTCCGAAATGGTTGGGGTCCCTCCGGGAAACCCGCCCCACAACGCCCGGCTGGCACGCCATGCGTCTGTCGCGCCCAGATGGGTGCCTGCGGCGATCTTGCGCAATCCGGAGCTCGCGGAACCGTCGATACGTGGGCCGCCGCCTGCGATCGCCGCGGCAAGCCCGACGACTTCCTTCAACATCAGGGTTGTCGCCAAGCACATGAAGATGAAGGGGGTGACTGTTCCGAGTGTGGGCTCCCCCGATTGAAGCGCGGTCACGGTATTTCCGAGCAGGGTCGTCATCAGGCCAAGCACGGTGTAGACGAGGATCGGCAGCAGCGAATAGGTCGCAAGCGATCGGATCCAGCCGTCGACGACCCCCGACGTGATGTTGAAGAGGGCGCAGCAGATGACGATCGGACCGATCCCGAGCAGGATGAACATGGTCATCTTGCCCATGATCAGGATCACCGCCGCAGTCGCGCACAGGATCAGCACGAATATGATGATTGCGCCGGCAACGAAATAAAGCCAGAGGGCAGTTACGCCTCCCTGCGCAGCCACCGCAGACGCGCCTGCCATGCCGGCATGCCAGATGTCGGAAAGGCTCTGGCCCATCGAAGCCCCGCCCGTCCCGCAGCCCTCGCCGCCCGCAGCCTCGCACACGACGGTTGCGACAGCATTCGGGGCTTCGACGAGCGGTGTGACGATCAGCGGCTGGTAGGTCGCCCAGGTAACGATCAGGCTGTAGGCGATGAAGGCGCGACCGAACTTCCAGACAAAAGCGCCCGCTGTCATCGGCGCCCGACCGAACAGCATCTCGTAGCCCCACCAGACGACATAGACGGTGAGCGCGGCAAGGAAGAGCGGGCCGAGATAGGTGGCGAGCGGCTCGTACATGCTCTGCACAGCAGAGGTTCCCATGCTGTCGACCTTGCCGAACAGCGTATCGAATATGTCATTGGCCATGGGAGCTGGGCTTTCAGAACTTGGTGACGCCGTCCTGACGGATCAGCGGGCCGCAATCGGCTTCAGTGGCATAGGCGGCGGAAGAGAAAAAGCTCGGGCTCATTTGCGCCGAACAGGGCGCCTTCAGCTCCTTGTGGCCGGCACAGCCTGAAACGGTCGCGAGAAGCGCACCAAGTGCGAGAGCGAACAGGTGTTGATGCATGAGGTGTCCTATTGCCCAGTGAGGGTCACTTTGCTGCTGTCGTAGGTCATGAACTCGGCGATGGCGGCTTCAGCCGCAATCTGTTGCATCTGCTGGGCGTTGAGTGCCGCATTGCCGGCGTTGACCGCGCCAACCAGTTCGTTCACGGTTTGCGCCGTCTGGGTCTGGAGCTGCGAATTCTGGTCAATTGAGCCCTTGATGTCGGTGGTTGTGCCGATCTGGCTTTCGACATTCTGGAAGCTTTGTGCCCGCTGTTCGGTGCCGGCCTGGGTCCCGGAGATAGCCGCGGTCAGCGCGGTCGCTGTATTGACCAACGCCTGATAGGATTTGTCGCCGCGCGTGTAGCTCGCTCTGTCCGTCTGCCCGGACAGCGTCTTCACGAGGTTGAGACCGTTAAGAATTGTTGAGGCCGTCGTGCCGTAGGAGCCGAGCTTGCCCCAGGCCATCTGGCCGGAAAGAAGCGAGGAGAAGTCCGGTGCATTCCCCATTGTGAAGCCTGAGCCGAGTGCCGTGCCCGCGATCTCCGCGGTCGAGCGATTGCCGGTGACGGCGGCAAGCGTCTTATTGACGGTCTGGAGGATATCGCTGTTGCTGCTCATGATCTCGGCCGTGTTCGAGGCCGTTTCCTTCGCCTGTGACAGCGTTGCCTCGTCGATGACAGGGACCTGGGCAAACGCTGGTCCGGAGCCGGCAAAGATCAAGAGGGCGAAAAATACCGCGCTGGCGCTCCGGCGAACGGGCAAGACCTCCATCATTTGTTCCCTTCCTGGTTTTGCGGACTGGTCAACGTCACCTTGGACGGATCGTAGGTCATGACCTTGGCGGTCGCGCTGGCGGCCGCAGTCAGATCAAGGAGCCGCTGGTTGCGAAGCTGATTGGCTGCCCCGACCGCTTGGATCGCCTGATTCCAGACCTGCGCATTCGTGAGCCGGGTGACGGCGTTCTGCTCGAATGCGCCCTTGATCGTTGTCGCCTGACCTATCGTGCCGGACTGTATCGAAAATGATGTCGAATTGGCGGAGATCGCAGCGGCAACAGCCGCGAGCGAGGCAACAGCCTGCCCGACATTCTTCGTCTTGATCGCCTGGATCGTATTTGCAGCGCCAAGCAACAGCGCGAAGTCACTGCCGCCGATCGTGGTGCCGCTCAGCGGTTGACCGGTCACGGTCTGGCCGGTCACTGACCGGATGCCACCAGTGTCGCTCTGGATGGTGACGCTGCCATGGATATTCTTCGTCGGCGCAACCGATCCCTGCTTGAAGGTCCGCGCGCGCTGCATGCAAAAGGCCGTATTGGTCTCCGACTTTTTCCGTTGGGCGTCGGTGACCGGCACCTGGGCGAAGGATGGCGCCGGTGCGAGAAGCAAGCTCGCGCCGACAAGTGCGGTGAGCGGAAGCCGCATGGTCATTCTTGCCTCCAGCCGCAGAAATAGGGAAGCCAGTCTTCGGGCGCGTCACCGAACTTTTCCCGAAGGCGTCCGCATTCGGCGACTGTCTCGGTTCGCCCCGACAGGACCTTGATGAACTCAGGGAGTGCGGAGAGATCGAGCCTTGCGATCACGCTGTCGTGGTCATGTTTCACGAGGAATTGCCGACTGGTGGACGAGGTCGACTTCACCCAGTCGAATTCGGTCTCCGACAGGCCGAAGGCGCCCATATAGCTGTCGCGATCGGCTTTCGGATTCGGGAAGAAGATATTGGTTGGGCTCTGCTCGAGCAGCGTATGGGCAATCTTCGCTGTTGTAATATCGCGGGGCGATTGCGTTCCAAGCCCGACGATGCCGTTCTTTTTGCGGATCGTCTTGAGCTGGTCGTTGAGGAAGTTTGCTGCCTTCTCGTCGCTGAGCGCCTTCCATCCTTCGTCGATGAAGAGCATCATCGGCCGGACGCCATCGAGCATTCCGCCGATGCGGAAGAAAATGAAGCCGAGTGCGGCGGTGCGGATCTCGGGATCATCGAGAATGGCAGTGAGGTCGAACCCAAGGATTCCACGATCCGCATCCCAACGATCGACGGGATTGTCGAAGAGCCAGCCATGCGTGTCGCACCAGACCTCGAACCGTGAGGCGAGATCGTCCCGGCCGGCCATTTCCGTACCGCGCAGCAGATGGATGACATCACGGAAATGCCGCTCGCGGATGGGCGCTGCGAAGATATGCTCGACTGCGGCGGTCAGGATCTTCTCTTGTTCAGCGGAAAGCTTGTCGACTTCGCTGCGCGGCCGAACGAGATAGGCGAGCAGGTCATGGAGGAAGGTCCGCGCTTCCGGCGTGTCCTCGATTTGCAGGGGATTGAAGCCAGTCGCGACGCCGGGCTTCAGCACCTCGTATTGACCACCACAGGCACGGATGAAAATCTCCCCGCCACGATCCTTGTCGAACAGGGCGCAGCGCGGTTGCGGGCTGGTGCGCATCGCCTGCGAGAGCAGGAAGAGCAGGCCCACGGTCTTGCCGGAGCCGGTCGGTCCGGTAACGATGAAGTTGCCGACCTCGCCCTTGTGGAAATTGAAATAATACGGCGTCATCGACGCCGTCTGGAGGAGCGAGATCGCCGGCCCCCAATGGTTTCCCCGCGGCTTGCCGAGTGCAAAATTGTGATAGGAGGCCATGCCGCAGAAATTTCGCGAGGAAATGATCGCGCGCCTGGCGATGTAGGCGAAATTCCCCGGAAGCTGCGCCCAGAAAGCCGGCTCGGCATTGAGGTCTTCGCGAACCACCACCATGCCGGCGTTCTGCAGTTCCTTCGTGACCGCCTGTGAGCAAGCTTCGGTCTCCTTGATGGAATTGCCAAGCGCCATGACGGAGAGATGATGGTAGCCCATCACAGCGCGTCCATTGACCAGCTCGTCCTTGGCGATCGAGATTGCACTTTCTAGGCTGGTGCCACGCTCGTCGGAGACGCTGATCTGACGCTCAATCCGGTCCATTTCGGACAGGACCGGTGCCCGGTCCTGCAGGGCAAAGCTCTGACTGACGATGAACTCGCCCGGAACCTTCAGGAGCCCGTCCAACATCCCCGCCGCGGTATAGGGTGGGTATTCGCGCACCGAGAGCATGGCGCCGAACCGTGGGTCAGCATCGTCGCTACCCCGCATCTCCAGCATTCGCCGCCCGAAGGTGATGCGCCGTGTCGGCAGATACTCGTCTAGCGGCATTCGGGGCAGAAGCATTTTGACCGGAACGCCGCCACTCAAAAGTTGGCCAAGAAACTCCAGCGGCTCGGAAAAGGCGCTACCATTGCGCATCGTCGCCTTCAGAAGGCGCGCGCCATAACCTTCCATTCCCTTGACGATATTGGCAACATGATCACGCAATTCCTGTCGCGCCTCAAGGTCGAGCGCTCGGTCGGAGACGCCGCTTACCTTCCGGAACCGGGACAGCGCGTTGTCTGCAAGGCCGACCTTGCCCTGAAAACCACGCCGGATGACGCTAAGATAGAGTTCGTTCGAATACATGCGCATATTCGACAGCGCCTGCATGTAGCGCTCATCGAGAGATTTGCAGAAGTCGATGGAAAACGTTCCGTCGATATCAGGCGGGATGCGCCGGCGGATGATGTGAGAACAGACCGCGAATCGACTGTCCGATAAAGCGCGCAGCAGCGTGTTGCGATTGGCGGCTTCGTTGTCGATGAAGGCCTGGTCCGCGGTTTGATGGCAGAAGCCGTCAAAGCGAATGATCGAGACCAGCATGCCTTCCTTGGTGCGCAACGTTTCCTCATCGACGTGGCACAGATATGGAACATGTTTCGATACTGGCTTTTCCCGGGCTATTTCTCCGGCGAAACGGAGACCATCGCGGACGGCGCTCTGCATGACGTCTCTCCTCAAGGCTGGTAGGAATTGCCGCCCCAGAAGTGACGGTTCCGTACCCAGGGACATTTGGCAAAGCGCATTCTGACCACATTGGCCAGGTGCGGATCGCGAACGGTCATCACATAGGCGGCTGCGTGCAGCGGCAGGAAAAGCAGGAAGGTCGCCAGGTTCTTTGTGTTGAGAAATGTCATCACCACCACCATCAACTCGCCGACAAAGAGACCGATGGGTACGCCCCACATCATCCGGGGACGCGTCAGCGCGATCACCAGCGGTGCGATCTGAGGTTTTTCGAGATCGCCCATCAGTTCCCGAGCCCCGAGGACATCGTGGTGACGAGCTGGGAACCTCCGAAGATGAAGGCGATGCCGACGATGATCGAGAAGCACCAGGACCACGGGATACGGCTGGTCAATGCGAGATAGCCGACGGCGGCACAGGCGATTGTCGCAGCCGTTGTCGCGAAGGTGCCGGTCATGAAGTTAAGGAGCGTCGTAAATACCGATTGGATCGGTTGGAAGACATCGCCTGCTGCAAAAGCAAGACCTGTCTGACTGAACAGGATCCCGGCAAATGCCATGCCGTGGATGGCAGCCGAGCGGCTGCGAGGCGAAACGAGCATCTTCATGGTGCGTTGGGCGGTATTCATGGATCACTCCGTTCTACTGGACATAGAGAACCGAGCCACCGATCCAGGAGGGGACAGAGGGCTCTGCTTTGTTTTGGTTGACGGGTATCGGCTGGTCTGAGCCTGAGCCGGCATTGAGAAGATCGACGCCGGCAGTCGCTTCTGCCGGTTGATCGGCGCTGGCCGCCGCAGATGTGTGACGGCGGCCCCCTTTCAACGCATTGTTGAAGCCATAATAGGCATTGGCGACACGCGCGGTGTAGTTGACCGTCTCTGCGATCGGCGGAACCCCGCCGGACCGGATGATGCGGTCTTCGCCCGCATTGTAGGCAGCAACTGTCAGAAAGATGTTGCCGCCGAAGAGGCTGCCGAGATCCTTAAGATAGGCAATGCCGCCCCGAATGTTTTGAGCGGCGTCACATATGTCGGCCACGCTATAGCGGGTTGCGGTCGCGGGCAGCAGCTGCATTGGACCGCGCGCGCCGCTCAGAGAATTGACGTGCCGACCGAAGCCGGATTCCTGATCGGAGATCGCCAGCGCCAGGCGGGTATCGACGCCCTGACGTGCACTTTCCTGACGAATCATCTGCATGATCGCCTCGGGCCTAACGGCCGCGTCGGTGCAGGTGGGAGTGTTCGGGACGGCACGAATCTCGGTGGCGGCCAGCGGTGCCGTAGCGATTGTCAGAGCTATGAATGTGATCGGAAGGAGATAACGATTCATGGTGTTGCCCGTGTTGTTAATTTCATATATACAAAGTTAAAACAAAATATCAATCAAGAAATTGCTATGGAGCAACTTATGATGAGGAAGTGGCAGGCCGCCGTTCTCGGTGTTCTTTCGATTACAGCGAGACCCTCGGGGCCGGTGGAGGCTGCAGATGCAGAATGGGGCTGCCAAGTGCTTCTATGTGCGGCTGCGGTGAACCCCTCATGGCATGGCATTCCCTATTGCGTGCCGCCGATGGTCAAGTTGATCACGGAAATGGCGGAGCCGCACTTTTCGTGGCCGACTTGCTCGAGCGCGGGTACCAAGGCGCCTGGATATGAGAGATATGGTGATTGCCCGGCCGGTTATTCGGTCGGCTACAGCTCTCCGGATAGCGGCAATCACTCCACCAGCGAGCCCGATCTTTGCGTTAAGAGCAATATCTGCGGATCCGGCGGGCACAATGATGGCGGCTGTGGCGAGACGATCTCACAGCCGCGCCCAGTGAGAGGCCAGCCGTATTATTTCGATATCAGGCAGTCGTCCGGGAGTGCGCAACGTTTCTGGTTCGACTTGAACCATTGAGCAAGATAACTTTATATATGTGAAGTTTATACGCAGGAGGTGACCGATATGCGCGACGAGAGGATCGTCATCTACGAACCGGTCCGGAGAGCCGATCCGTGGAGCGTAAAATACTGGGTTCTCCTCTGGTTCGCGGTCATTGTCCTGCTACTGGCATCGTGGGGATTGAACTGGATGCGGCGGGAGGCTGAAGCCGTGATCCATCACCCGCTCGAAGCGCCGTTCTACACGCTCGTCGTCCTTGTGATCTTCGCTCTTGCCCACGGCATGCTCGTCTGGAGCGCCTATCGAATTCTCCGGCGGCTCTTCAGCTTCGGTCACAAGGTGATCCTCGCCCTTGATGATCTCGTCAGCGGTCTGCTGCGCGCGATCCGTACTTCCCTCTCCAGATTGAGGAAATGAACGGGATGAAACCGAACCGTTTTCTGTTTGCCGGCGCTATTCTTGCCGGGATTGTCTCCGGGATTATCGTCCCCGCCAGGCAAGCCTATGCCCAGCAAGGCTACGCATTGAGGCTGGAGCGGACGGTGCTGGACGCCCGTCACGATCCTGACGGCATTTGGAGCGATGACGATCTCGCCTCCATCCGGCAGATGGGCCAAGTGCCGGCGATTTATACCGCCCGGCTCACAACGCCGGCTGGGGAATGGCTGCTCTCCCAGACCAACGGCGATTGCAACATCCAGGGCATGTGCACCGCCCTTTTGGTCCTGAAGAAGGCGGGTGCTAGGGCCGTTACAATGGCCGACCCGCAGCTCCCGCTCGGCGGCACGGCGGTGCTGTCGCTCAACTACAAGAAACTCGCCACGAAGGAAGTCGACGAGAGGGGCCACCCTATCGACGGCTCGTATGACGTGGAGCCCATCCCATGAACATGTCGCCTTCTCCTTCCATCCTTGGCTGGCTGCGGCCCGGACGCCGCGACGTCAGCGCCAACGCCGGCTTGATCCTCGGTTTCATCGCGTCCCTTGCATTTGCAGGCGAATCGGCGGTTAGCCTCATGGCGGCCGGCATGCCCGCCGACTGCGCCGAATATGCCGCGAATGTGACGCAGAGCGAAGGAAGCTTCACAAGCACCTCGCCGGCAGTCAACGGCACGCGCTGCTACGGCGCCTTCCAATTTTGCGATAGCGGCACATTGCAATCTTACTGGTCAGGCTCGACCGCTGATTTCCTCGCCAGTCCCTCCGCCCAGGTCGCCGCCTGGGACAAATATGAGAACAACGAATGGGTCCAGGCCAACCGGCTCGGCCTCACCAGCGCAGTTGGCCAACAGATCTGTTATAACGGCACTTGCGCTGTCATCTCGCAGTCCTCGATCCTGAAAGCCTGTCAGTTCGGCTGCGGCAAGGGCGGAAAACTCTACGATCTTGTTCAATCCGGGCTCGACTGCAGCGCTCCGGGAACGAGGGATGGCGCGGGGACGAGCGTCTGCTCCTATCTGATCTCCGGCGCCGGGTACAATGTCAGTTGCATCACCAACGCCAATGACGGTGTCGATTGCCTGCCCGTCGAGGCCGGGCCAAAGAGCGAATAAGCCATGTGCCATCCGTGTCGTTTTCTGGGCGTTCTGTGCGCGAGCATCGTGTTCGCTTCAGCCGTACTCGCTGAGAATGCCGATCGAACCTTTGCGATCCCGCAGACCGGCGTCACGTTCCTGACGGGCGATAGCTGGCAGCAGGTAGGGCAGCGGTTCCGGCTCTATGGCGTGCAGTCCTGCCTGCGAGGCACGTTTTATACGGATAAAGCGGGCGGGCATCAGGATTGCGGCACGGTATCCACCGCCATGCTCGCCTCTTTCGTTCGCGACCTGAAACCGACCTGCTCGCCCGTCGCACAGATCGCCGTCGGAGGCTCGCAGCCGGGCACTCTGCTGGTGATCTGCACGGGCGAGGTCCATGGAAAGATGCTCGATCTCGGCGCCACGATGATTACCCAGGGTTTTGCTTTTGCTGCCATCGATAATGCGAGCCATCCCGTCTACCTCCCTTATCTCATCGAGGAAGGCATTGCGCAGCAGGCCCGCAAAGGCCTCTGGGCCTTCGCCGACCTGCCCCACCCCAATAGCGCGCTCCTGCCCGCAAAGCCGATGCCCTGAATTTCCAGCTGCGCCCTTCCCGATCGAAGCTAAATTCCGGGCCCATCCGGAGGCGCCTCGGAAAATGGCGTGGCGTGCCATATCGAACTCCACTACAACGGACACCAGCAACGCTCGCGCCGATGGAATGGGGATGATCGCAGGTTCTCGTAAACTGGATATACGGAAGAAGTGGTGGTCCGTGACCCTCGACGAGGACCTCGTCGAGTGCCGCGCTACCGTTCCCAAGGAAGGCCATGACCGGATCAAAGTCCTGGCCGGGCTTCTCGGCGAAAAGCTGCCGATCCTGGTCGGGAAACTGGTGATTTCGGCGCTGACGATGTACGAGCGCGGCGTCGAGGAGGCTCCGGAGATCGAGGCAGCGCGTCAGGCCGCAATGGCCCAGGTCGCTTCAAGATCTTCTGCCGGCACGTCCGTGGGTGATCTCTGCCGAGCGATCCTCCGCTCGCGCTTCCCGGATGACAATGGTGCGGCCCGTATGCGACAATGCGCCATGGTGACGGCGATTGCCGTCGAAGCAGACGCTGGTCATATGCCAAGCGTCTCGACAATCGCCAGGCTCACCGGCAATCACCCGTCCCAGATCATGTTGCTTGCGCAGGTCCTTGAAGACCGCAATGTACTACTGCGCATCCATACGCCGAATGTGAAGAAGGGACGCGCGGCGAAGATGCTCCAGATCCGGGCGGATGCAGTGGCTGAACTGGACAAAGTCCATATCAAGGCGACCGGACGGCCAATACTCGAGGCGCCGGAAAGCGTTGCGGTCGCAGACGACGTATCGAAGTAGTCGCATAATTACGGCCAAGCCGCGGTTGCGCCGGGCCTAAGGCGCTATGTAGCCAGTTCCAAACACCAGTCATTCGGCCTCGGTGACCCATACCGTTACCTCATAGCCGAATCCAGAGTTCGTCCGATAGGGATCGGGTTTGCTAGAGGTGTCGAGTTCGTCGGACTTCACCACTGAGGCCGTTATCGAGCGTCCCTTCTGAAACTGTGCGGCCGCCCATTCCCCAAAACTGTAGAATCCTTGAGCGTGGGAGAATTGCTCAAGCGCAAAGCCCATGCCTGCGATGCTTGAAAGACCATCATATGGTACCTCAAGAGTTAGGGTTGCAAAGATTTCTAGCATCGTGGCATCCATTCCATACAGTTTGGACTGGTTAAGAGGCGCCTGGGATGAACCGACCTGTAGAGAAAGCTCGCATTCAAATGTTTTATTCTCATCCCATATGGGCGGCTCGAACCTGTCGTGCCGAAAGGCTCTGTTCGCTTATTCGAATTACCAGATCGAAGGCGCATTCCCGCTGACCGATCCAGATGGTCGGATCGCTTCCAGTTGATGCCGTTATGCCCTCGTTGTTTTCATCAAAGTCAAGCCTCCAACGAGCCACGATCAACACGACGAATTGCGGGGCGTTCAGCTCTCATTCTACAAGCCAAAGGATTGACTAAAGCGTTGGTCGGTCGCTAGATGCGGCTCAGCGGTCCGACGGCTTCCTCGGGCTCGCAAGCCGCACCCGATCATACAAGCGAAACGGCAGCTCGCTATACGTATATTCGGCGGGTAGCGCCGGTCGCCCCATCTTCGAGACCAGACGTTTGAGATTGTTAGGGCTGTTGCTCGCAGCCAGCGTATAGAAATTGCCGCTGTTCCATGTCACGAAGCAATCGAGAAAGACATCTCGCAGCACCGCCGTGATCTCCTCGAGCGTAACTTCGTTTTCGTTCATCTGGGTCAGTACCTCCTCTTCCTTGGCGAGGATTTGCACTCTGCTGAAGTAGCGAGCCTTGAAGCCAAAATCTTTTTGGTCCTCGCGCCGCTTGTACTCGCTGTCGTCGCCGTGCCTGAATTTTTCAACGAGCAGAAGAATGCCATCCGGCTTCAGGTTCTGCGCAACAAAGGCAATTTGCTTCTTCCGGTTCGGCGAATACATCTGAAATGTCGTGTCTTCCATGATGATGTCGAAGCCGGCCTGAAAATGTCGAAGCGCCTCGCTCTCGATAAATGCGGATGGCATCAGGTGATGGAACGGACCGCAGAAAAAGCTAGCATGTGGCGGTGTACCATGAGCAAAAAAGCTTCGTTCGTTTTCGACATTGGGGCTGCAGGACAGCGTTTCGACCAATCCGTCGGCAAGTTCGCTGATCGTGCGCGCCATCGTCCCTTCGGCGGTCCCCAATGAATACAAACTGATCGGATCACTTCGGTCCGAGGCATATCGAAGGATTGCGCACCCCAACCGGCACTCTTCCTCGAATCTATATGGGATGCTGCTTAGGTAATGTTGATCGAAGGGACCCTGCCGGCGCTCGTGCAGCGCGATGAACCGCTTCACGAGCGGATCGCGAGGCAAAAGGCGTCGATCAACGTCCGGTCGCCGCCATGGCATTCCTGACCGGCCGGCGGCCGTTGCCGAAAAAAATGGCGCGAGTTCGTTCAGCCGAGGGGCGCGATCGCACTCGGCAATGAAATCAGTAAAATCTTCCATCCTGATTTTAGGCCTCTCTGCTTTGCCAAGGCATCCGCTTCCTGTAGATGCGGTGCCTTCTACCCCTGGCAGTAAAACGCGGTGTGCCCCCACGCCACCTTGGCCGCTAATTCCGCGTCGGCGCTTTCATGATTTTGATGCACTTTCAGAAATTTGATTTGAATTCCCACTCAGAGTTAACGGGTGTTTGATTGGCAACCTCTGGTAAAATAACTTCAGATGGAGCGGACACGTGCATCGCCCTTCGAAAGGGAGCAAATGAAAACATCGAGCGGAGAAATCGTCACTTACCGGGAAAAGCAATGGCATGGATTCAAAACAGAACTCGTGCGCCGCATCGGGCTGGCCCGACAAGAGATTGAAGTCTCGGGCAATGCGCACGCGATTTTCCTTAATCTGGAGGGGGCGGCAAGGTCAGGGGAGAATTTTATTGATGGCAGACGATCGAGTTTCGTTGTCCGGCCCGAGGGGTCGCTGACTTACGTGCCGGCAGGGCGAAGCTGGAGTGGTTGGGACGAGGGCGACAGTCGTGCAGCCTATTTGCTGCTCACGGTCGATCGAGCGTTCGCCGGCAACTTCTTTGACGACCCCCACAAAGTCGAGCGATTGCGTCCAGAGCTCGGATTTCATGATCTCGCCGCGCAGTTCGCCGCCCGAAAAATCGCGGCCGAACTTTTTCATTTGGACCAGGCGAGCGAATTGATTGTCGAGGGGCAGCTCACAACGATCTTTGGACATCTCGCGCGACGTGCCAATCAAAGACAGCGTTCGGTCAAAGGTGGCCTGGCGCCCAACACCCTGAGACGCGTCGTCGAGCGGTTGAACGATATCAGCGAGGAGCGCGTCTCTTTGACCAGCCTGTGTCAGGAGCTGGGGATGAGCCTTCCGCATTTCAGCCGCGCCTTCAAGCAGTCGACAGGGGTGACACCGCACGCCTATTTCAATCAAAGGAGACTCGAGCATGCCAGCATGCTTTTGAGAACGACCTCGTCGCCGGTCACTGAGATTGCGCTTATCTGCGGCTTTGCCAGTGCAAGCCACCTTTCGACAACCTTCACCCAGGCTCTTGGGGTATCGCCAAGCGTCTACCGCTCCGTTTGGGGCCGTGCCGGAAAATAACATCAAATTCCTGAAAGCTAAAATGCCGCCGCTTCGCTAGCCTGCCAGCGATCAGCACGTGCAATGGGCTCAACGGGAAATGAGTTTACAACAAGAACTTCGTCTGCGCCGACGCTACATGACCGCTGTTGCTGCATCGGCAACCGGTCGCAATGCATACTTCGTCATTGTCGCCTGGCTGGAAGCCGCTTTTGATAATGGCCCCGCATGGATTGCGGTTCTACTCGCGCTCGGAAGTATTGCCGAATTTCTCACCGCAAACCTCAGCGGGATCATTGCCGATCGCTACGAGCGTCGGATCGTCTGCCTGATCTGCGATATAGCACGCATACTGCTCATGATCACGACGATGTCGGGGATGATGTATCTCGATCCCGTCGCAGTTCTTGCCGTCTCCTGGGTCGTCTATGCCGTGATTGACCGCACCCATACAACGGCGCTGCAGGCTATGATCCCATCGATGGCAGCGCCGGGGCGGCTGATTCGGACCAATTCCCTGTCCTACATGAACATGCAGGGCGGCAATCTGCTGGCCGCGATCGCCGGCGGTCTGCTGCTGGCACTGTTTCCAAATCACCTCGCGTTCGTCCTGCCGCTCGGATTCTATGCCCTGTCCTTCTGGGCCATGCTAAGCAGCCAGATCAGGTCGACCTGTCATCAAGCACCAACCATGCATCGCCCGACCCTCTGGGCGCGAGAGCTGCTGCCGAGTGCCTTGCCGGCCGGCCCTTTACGGGGGGCAGCCGTGATCTACGCGCTCATTTACGCGATGGGCATGCTGGTTAGCGTTCTCGGATCGGCGCTTGTCATGAAAGATCTGAAGGGCACAGCCCTGGCTTTCGGCTATCTCGAAGCGTTCTGGGCCGCTGGCGCCATAGCGGGGTGTGCCTATCTGATGACGCTGACACGCCGCTCGCACAGCTTAGCCGCGCAGTTGGCCGCATCGGGCTGCGTTCTGGCGATCTTTCTGGTCGTCCAAGACCTCAATCTCGCACTCCTGCAAATGACCGCGCTCGGCATCACGTACAATATTTCGCGCATTCTTATCGACGCGCGCGTACAAGAGCTGGTGTCGATCGATGCATTGGGCCGTGGCAAATCTCAGATCCATACACTTTGCGTTGGATTTGGCTTACTTACCTACAGTTTTGTGGCAGTTGCGGGAAACAGCGTAAAGCCTTCCGTGGTTTTCGGATGCTTCGGTCTGCTGATGATTGCTGTCGGCGCAATCCTCTTGATCCTGCCAAAAAGTGAACCGAGGTCGGGTGGATTGTCAGAAACATGACGCAGACATCCATCCAACCCATCGATCGCGAGCGGCTACTGGCCGTCATCTTCGATCTTTTTCCATGGTTGCGCGCATACAGGCACCGGCCCGTCCGGGACTATGCGGCGGCGATTTACGATGTTGGTGCGGAGCCTGCGAGCTCGTCGCGATCACACGCGCGGGAGCTTCTCTGCCGGTGGATTGAAAGCAAGGCCCTGCAGAGCGGGCTAGGACGCAATTCAGCTAAAAAAATGGCCACGGAGCTCGAAGACCATCCCGTCTTACAAACAGGCCCGCATCTGCATTTGCTGATAGAACCCGACGCCTTCTTCACGCATCTGTTCAGCTTAATGGGCTTGCGCGGGCGCGAGAGTCGTTCCTATATTTCCTACGCGTGTTCGACCGTGAAATTTGCCGAGCGCAGCCGCAAGGGGCCAGGATGGTTGCGATTGGGCGACCAGTCGTTCAATGTCTTCGGTCTAAGCCGCCGCGAGATGATCCCCTACAGCGTCCTGGCACGAAACCGGGCCTATAATTTCCAACTCGCGCCGAGCGACGCCAATGCGGGTCTTTCGCATGAACGAGACACGCTCTCCCGCCTCCTGCCAGATGGTCAATTTCCGTGCGCGGCGGAGGCAATCAAAGCGGGAAATCGGCGACTGTGGGCGAATTATTTTGATGAGGGAATCGACTTTCTCCAGCTTGACGACGATGACGTTGCCGATCTTGTGGTGGCGCACCTGGCGGATCCCAAATCATGGCTGTGTGACCGGTTCCTGCGGGACAAAGCGTTCCCGACAACAACCCTTAAAACCATCGATCTTCTGGCCTCGACGCCGTGGCGAAACTGGCTCAAAAACAGCACGCATTTTTTCTGGGGCTGCGACGACGGCCGGATTTTTCCTATGACGCTGATCGACGGCTTTTTGGGACCGAGGGAAAGCCAAGGGCAGTGGGAGCGGGAAGGAAAGGCGATTGCCTTTACCGCCGACGGATTGATCGAGGCCCTCGGTAGGCGACGCATCATTCCAAACCTGTTTATCGTGTTCATGGTGATTGCGATCCTGCCTGGAGTCAGGGTACTCGGCGGCAGCCGCCACACCGTCTATTACCCGCTGATGCGACATGCATTCTGCTCGGCCCTCAGCGATGGTGGTCGAGATGACGACCTTTTGCGGTCTCTGCATCATGACAGGAGACCAGGCGCCTGGGGTCACCGGGTGATCTCGGACCAGATGGAGCCCTTCAGCATATTGCATTCGCCCGAGGGCAACGTTTCAAACCTACTGTCGCACTATGGATCGATGAGTTTTGACGAGGCCTGCGGTTCTTTGAGCAGCTTTACCGAGGACCCTCTTTGGTCCGATCTCTCCGCGGCGCTCACGACCGGAGCGGCGAGCACGATGCGTAGCCCGTGGGCTTTCAACTGAGCACGATGGGCTCGTGCAGTGTTGCATGTTCGCTTGGCTTCTAACATAGAAGCCTTTGAATCTTCGCCAATTTTCCTTGAAAAACGCAGCCGGAACGTGTAGATTCTTTGGCGAGGCAGTCACGCGCTGCCTTGGGGCTTCATAACCCCTACACGCGGTTGATGCCGGCCGATACGGCATCACACTCCTTGACCTTCGGTCCGGGAGCCTGTGGCGTATGTCCAGGTTCCTCGGAACTAAAGGCCACAGGGCCGTCGTGTACGGTTATGAACTCCCGGTCACGGGTTAAGTGAGTTCTTCAAGCGGGGGCGTACCGCCTGAAACTCTCTCGTGGGGAGTTCGCGATGAACCAGCGATCCGCAGTGCATTCATCCAATTCAAAAATCAAAAATGTATCCGCCGCGCTGACGCCGTCAGCCGATGCGCATCCGGTCGACAAGCATGTCGGTCAGCAGATCCGGATCCGGCGCATCCAATCCAATGTCACCCAAAGCGATCTGGCTAAAAGCATTGGTGTCAGCTTCCAGCAGGTTCAAAAATACGAGAATGGCAAAAATCGTGTCAGCGCTTCGATGCTTTACCTGATGGCTCGGTCCCTCAACACGCCAGTTAGCCGTTTTTTTGAGGGCCTGCCAGAAGCGGACGATGGTTCGCATGCCGATTTCGTGAACGAGATCGACGAACGGATCGCCTATGTTTCGACTGCCGAGGGGCGGCGCCTCATCGAAAGCGTTCTCAATCTGTCTCCTCGAGTCCGTAGCAGGTTCGCCGCGCTGGTGAACTCGCTCGTCGAGGACGACGACGCACAAACGACAGAGCGGGCCTGAGCCCGCTTTGTCGTCGATTGGCCATAGGCGAAGGCAATCAGGTCGCGCGTTGATAACGCGCGATCGGCCGATCGCGATCGATGAAGGTTCCGAACGCCTCGGAGCGCTCGGCGAGATCGTCGAAGATTTCCTCGGCTAGGTGACCAGACGCGAGAACCGGGAATTGAAGGCGCCCGTGCCCATGGCTTTCGAGAGCCTCCGCGCCACCGACGACGATCGGGTGGAAATCAATCGTCTCGATCTCGTTACTGGCGTTGAACGTACAGCTGGCGATAACGCTCTTCCAGACTTCACGCGGGCTCCACTCGGTTTCTCCGTGGGATGTGTGAAACAGGAAATTACCCAGGCCATAGAAGATCGGCGCGCGCCGGTAGATTTCGACACCCTGTAGTACCGGGACACCGTGGCAGACAAAGATTGAGGCCCCGTTGTCGACGCAGAGATGTGCGAATTCTTCGACCCACCCGGGGACCTGGCACCAGTCGGGTTCCCAATGATGGTGATGAAGGTAAGCGATGACGAATTCGCCCTTTGCCTTCGATCTCCTGATGGCGGAAAGCTGCGTTATCGCGCTGCCGGGCTCAAACTTGATACGCCGCACATTCGATGACGCCTTGCGAAAGATCGTTCCAAAGAAGTCCATCTCTGCCGCAGTTGTTGGCGCGGGATCGTTGGGCTGGGCGTAATTTGCAAGCTCGAGATGAGCGACACCAAACCGGTTCTTGACATCCTGCAGCAACGCAAACGTATCTTCGTCGACGTCGAACGTTCGTTCGACCCGCAGGCCGTTGAGACCAGGACGCGCGGGACGGTGTGCCCCCGCGTTGTCGGCATACATGAATGCAGGCCCCGGACCTGCATCCATAGACACCAACGACACGTTCTTCTCGGCAAATGACGCCGAAGCGGCTTTCGATGCGCGGCGTTCATCCTTTCCGATGCCGGCATGCAGAAAGCCGCGGCGGGATGCCTCCTCGATGGTCGAGAGCACACCGGATGGGCCCAGATCGAAGGCGTGATTGTTGGACAGCGACAATATGGAAAAGCCGATGTCCTTCAGCGCATCGAGCACTTCGGGCTTGGCGCAGCTGAAATAGGAGCCCTTCAGCGGCCACCCTGCATGACGGCCGTAGACCGTCATTTCGAAGTTTGTGAAAGAGGCGTCCGCCCCTCTGATGATGGCTTTGATCGCCTCGAGACGATCATCGACAATCGAGCGTAGGTCATGATGGATCAGCGATTGGCCGGTCGCAATAAATTTGAATTGAATGGTCATGAACATTCCTACCCAATAGGCGGTGGCCGCCGCTTGCGGCGGCGGCGTGGCGAAGATTACGGTTGTGGAGATACGTCGAGGCCGAACCATTGCAGGCTGAGGCGGCTCAAAGTTCCATCGGCTTGAGCCTCGCCGATTGCCTTGTCGAAAACAGCAACGAGATCCGCGTCGGATTGCCTCAGACCAATTCCCACTCCTGGACCCCATGGGCCTCCGGACAGCTCCGGACCAAAGAATGCAGCTTCCTTGCCGTTCGGCCCATCCAGGAACGTCTTCCAGGTGAAATAGTCAGCAAGCCCCCCGTCGATGCGTCCTGCCGCGAGGTCGAGCTGAAGATTATCCTGTGAATCGTAACTGCGGATGGTCGCGTCCGAACCGACGAGGCTCTTCAATACGACTTCGGAATTCGACGACCTGAGAACGCCGAGTGTTCGACCGCTCAACGCCTGTTTGAGGATATCCATAGTCTTTTGTTTTGACGCGTCGATTTCGGTGAGATCGAGCTTGGCGGTCGTGTCCAGAGCCGGGACCTTGATCTCCTTCCTCAGGACGATCTGGTTGAAACCTCCTGCATAGGGCCGCGAGAACGCAATCGACTTTTTGCGTTTCTCGGTGATCGCCATGCCAGACATAATCGCGTCGAACTTCCCGACGGTCAGGGCGGGAATGATACCATCCCAGTCTTGCGCAACGAACCGGCAATCGAGATTTGCGCGCCGGCACAGGTCCTTGCCCACATCGATGTCGAAGCCTGCCAGCTTGCCGTCGTCTCCGATCTGATTCCAGGGCGGCGACGCGCCCTCAGAACCGATCGCAATCGGGCGCGGCGCGGCCGCCGCAGCAATGGTCATTGATAGAAGCATGGAGATCGCAAGGATCGAACTTTTCATCTTGTTCCCTTTCCCGTTCTGTTGGCCGGCCTGTCTGATGCCGTTCTCAGGGCCGGCAGCCCGAGACGACGGTTGGTTTTCGATGCCTTGGAAGGCGAAGGCGAGCGCGCGAGCGGGTTCAGGGCTCTCTCGAGGCGGCTCGCCAGACCAGAGACAACGAAGGTCAAACCGAGATAGATCAGGCCGGCAACGATAAAGACCTCGTAGGGGGCAAAGGTTGCGGCCACCAACTGCCGGGCGAGGCCTGTTACCTCCAGGAGCGTGATGGTGCTAGCAAGCGAACTCGCTTTCAGCATGCCGATCACTTCGTTGGTGTAGGCCGGCAGAACGATGCGAAAAGCCAATGGGAATTGGATGAGGCAAAATGCTTGCGACCTTGATAGGCCCAACGACGTTGCGGCCTCCATCTGTCCTTTCGGGATCGCCCTTAAGCCACCCGCGAGAATTTCGGTCGTATGTGCTGCCGAATTCAAGGTGAAGGCGATGAACGCGCACCAAAACGGATCTCGAAACAGTAGCCAGAGGGCGCTATTGCGCACCAGTTGCAACTGTGCCAGCCCGTAGTAAACGAGAAATAGCTGGACGAGCAGCGGCGTGCCGCGGAACGCGTAGGTGTAGGCCCAAACGATCGTTGACGATACTGTCGGCTTCGAGGAGCGAATTAGGGCCAAGGGGATAGAGAGCAGAAAACCCGCGGCAAGAGGCGCCACCGTAAGGAGTAGCGTGAGGACAACACCACCGGGCAACAGGGACCCTGCTTCAGAAATGGCTCCAATGTTGATCATGAGTGGCGCACCAGGCGGTATTTGCGGTCGAGCTGTCTGAAGCCAAAGAGAGCAACGCTCGTACAGGCGAGATAAATTCCTGCGGCCATCAGATAAAAGGGCAAGGGTGCATGCTGAGATCCAGCACCGACGAACGCTATGCGCATGACATCGCTTAGCCCCACGATGGAAACGAGCGCCGTGTCCTTGATGAGCGAGACGCACAGGTTCGTATAGGCAGGGATCGCGAGCGGAATCATCTGCGGTACGATCACGAAGAGCCAGGACTGCCAGCGAGAAAGCCCGAGCGAGTGAGAGGCTTCGATCTGTCCTTTGGGTATTGCATTAAGGGCTCCGCGAAATGCTTCTGCGGCGTAACCGGCGAAGACAAATGTCAGCGCACCAACGCCGGACGCAAAAGCATTCACCTCGACATATCGGCCGAAAATTGCGCTAATCGCAGCCGTGCCGCCGAAGTAGGCGAGCAAGATGATGAGGAGCTCGGGTACGCCGCGTATGGTCGCGACGAAAGCCTTAGCAAACATCCGCCCATAAGCAAAATTTGAGATGCTGGCGGCAGCAATCACCAGTCCGGCGAAAGTCCCGAACACAACGGACACGCAGAACACTGAGGCTGTGATGATGAAGCCATGTATAAAATTATGATACATTGACACACTCGCTGTTTAATCAATCTTCTGTTTTGAATCTTGCGATATTTCTCGCGATTACAGATAGAACTACTTGCGTTCCTGCGGCATAATAACTCAAAGGCGAGTTTCAATATTGAACTAACCTCTGGTTATTCTGCTTATGATCGAAATTCATACTTTACAATCACGCGGTCAATTTATAAGTTTCAGAAATATCCGATAAGCTGAACTTATAGGTATCGATGGAACTCTCTGGCACCGGCATCAAACTCCGTCAGCTGCAGGTCTTTAGAGAGGTCATCCGTACCGGTTCCGAGCGGCTTGCGAGCAAACTGCTGGGTGTGACACAGCCGGCAATCAGCCAGAATATCCGCCAATTGGAAGAGGCCGTCGGCTTTGCGCTTTTCGTTCGAGAAAAGGGAAAAATGCGGCCGACCGATCAGGCTTGGGAATTGGTCAGGTCGGTTGAATCGGCGTTCACGGGACTTGATCGCATCCGCGGAGAAATCGAAGGTATTAAATCGAGTGATCGCCGCTCGCTCTCTATCGCAGCGCCCGGTCCTTTTTGTTTGCGGCTGCTGCCTGAGGTGGTGAAAGCTTTAAGGCGCGAACGCGTGTTCCATCGCGTTCGGGTCAGGTCGGCGAATTATCAAGAGATTGCCGAGATGGTTCACGATGGGCGATCGGATATTGCGATATCGCGTCTTCCGATTGACGTCAGACGGTTCGACTATGTCCCTGTCGCGAAGGCGGTGAATGTCTGTCTTTTCGGCAAAGACCACCGCTTCTCAAAATTGGATATCGTCAGGGTCGAGGATTTGGTGGACGAGGCGTTGGTTGATATCGACCCTCAGTTTTCGGCCCATCAGATGAACGTCAACGCGCTGCGCTTCATGGGCAACGAGCCTGATATCGCCGTGGAGTACGACGCACATGGTCATGACGCTGGTTTCGTCTCTGCCGGCATCGGTGTTTCCATCACCAACAGCGTGATCGCTACAGAATACCGTCACTTTGGTCTTCAGACGCGGTTGTTCGAGCCAGGCGCCTCATATCACTACGTCGTTCTCTGGCAAAGAGGGCGGGCACTCAACCCCTCAATGCAACGAGCCGTCCAACTCATTTCAGACTGTATGCAGGCAGAGGGGAGAGATTAGCCCGTCCAGATTTGAACCCTGTTCATGGTCGAGGTTTGCAATCGGCGATGTTGACATGAATCGTCATCCAGCTGAGAGGAGACTGGCCTACTTTCCGCAGTATCTCATTGGCCTGCCGCGCTCGCGGTTCTCCCGCTCCAGAGCCTTCATCCACTTCGGCCTTCTTCACCCATTCATTGAGCGTCTGCGCCGTGCAGCTGATCTTGGTGCGATCGAGGAAACCGCTGCCCATCGCGAGGAATATTCGCCTTGGTGATCCAAAACCATCCGCACTGCGCGGGCGCGGACTTCCGGTGAAAATTTGTCTGTCGTCTTGCTCATATCCGCTCCACTTTCCCAGAAGTTGGAGCCTCCGACAAACCCGGTGCGTGTGTGGATGCACCGGCTTGAGAAGCGACGAGATAATGTGGGAAAAATGTGCTTCCGTTATTGTTTCGGACGGGGCTTTTGTCGCTGCTTGGGTGTCCTGGCCTGTTTGTTGGCTTCCTTCTCGGACAAGACCTCATCCTGCACCTGCCCCTGGCGTTCGATCTCGGGCGACTGATTGATATCGGCCGGGATCGGCGCAGACGGACTCTGCTCGACTGATCGTTCTGCTCGCCGCGCTGCGGCGGCTTCTGCCTTCGTCCGATAGGCATGATCGTCCCCTCCTCCGTCGAACGGCCGCTCGCTCGTACGTTCGGAACGTTCGGCCTGCGTGGTCTCGCGTATCGCCTCGGTTCGAGTGTTTTCCTTGACGGTCTCGAGTGCAAGCGCGATCTCTGCATCGGTTCGCGGCCCCGCAACCGCTTCGCTCGTGCCGGCCACAAAGCCGAGCTGCTTGCGCTCACGGGCATCTTCCCTAGCCCGGCGGTCCTGGACCTTCGCCTGTGCCGCTTTCACGTGATCCTGAAGCTCCGGGTTGCTGATGGCAATGCCGTGCTCGGCCGCCAATTCCACGGCAACGGCCTTCTCGCGATCAGTCCCATTGACGGTGATCGCACCCCACTTCTCCGAGGCCGCGCGCATGGCAACTAGCATGGAGTCGCGGTCCCGATCAGCGGGTTTGACCTTGTCACCGGTGTCGACGGGGAGTTTCGGCACCTCGACGAAAGCGGATGCAGCCTGCGTCGGCTCCGTTTCCTGCGCGATCTTCGCACCGTCGACAAACCCGAGTTTTTGCTGCTCCAGCGCCTCCTCGCGGCCGCGGCGGTCCTCGGCCAGCGCCTGCGCTACCTTCAGCTGGTCCTGAAGCTCGGGATTGGTGATCCTGAAGCCGTGCTCCGCGGCAAGCTCGACGGCGAGCGCCTTGTCCCGGTCGCTGCCGGTGACCGCGATCGTATTCCATTTCTTCGCAGCCTCCTGCATCGCCGACAGCATGGCGGCACGATCGCGATCCGAAAGTCTGATCTTGTCACCGGTATCGACAAAGGTCGGCGCCGGCTTTGCTGCCTCTTCGGCATTCGATGGCGCGGCAGTTCCCGGCGTCGGCATCCCGGCTGAAGTTGGATTTGCCTTTTGGGCCTCGACCGCTGTTTCAGCGGGCGTCCGGGTGCCGGCCGTGATACTTGCCTCCTTCGGACGCTGGCTCGCCAACCGGTCGCGGGCAACAGCCAGCGCATCCTGCAGCTCAGGATTGGTCAGCCTAAATCCATGCTCCGCCGCAAGTTCGACGGCGAGCGACTTGTAGCGGTCGGTTCCGTTGACGGTGAGAGCGCCCCACTTCTCGGCTCCTAGCTGCATGGCGGCAAGCACCGTTTCACGGTCCCGCCAGTTTCCGATCTCGACGCGGTCGCCGCGATCGGTGAAGGCAACGGCGCCCACCCGGCCATCCGTCTTGCGATGGTTGTAGCGGACGTCCTCTCCGCGCTTCTCCGCGACGAAGCCCGCAAATTGATGGGGCACCGGCATCACATAGGTTTCGCCCTCGATGCTGCCGCGCTTCTTCTCGATGCCCGTCTGTGTTTCCAGCATCTTCGTCTGGCTGACCTTCAGCCTCTTGCGCAGCCCGTCCAACTCCTGAAGCCGCTCGGGCGGCAGGTTCTGCCCGATCTGGTCGAGACTGGTTTCCATCTCCGTGAAGGCGTTGTTCATCACATTGAGGTCCGGCATGTCCTGCTCCCTGATCGTTGCGGGTTTCGTGGTGATGGTGTTCTGTTCGGCCGCCGTTTCGCGACCCTGTGCGACGGCAACCATGGCCCGGTCGCGGAAATATTGAACGAGCGCGGGATCTGTCACGTCGATCGCCTCGCTTCTGGCGGCAAGCCCCCGGGGCACGACGAAGACATTCTCCGGATCCTGCCGGGACGGCGTGAGTGTCTGCACCGCATCGAGGGGGACATCGATATAACGAAGCACCCCGCCGTCTCGGACAACCCTTTGTGCGGCGACATGACGGTCACGCGTAAACAGCGGCGCCGAGGAACGCGCTTCCTGCCGCTCCGCCCGATAGAGGCGAACAATGCCGGGACGCTGCGGCGGCTCCGGAGGGTACTGCCTGGGAGCAACCCGCTCTGCCTCGCCGTTCCAGCCGATTGCGACGGCCCGCGCATGGCGCTTACCCATGTCGCGGGAGGGGACGTGGATGATGCCGTTTCGCACCGCGTCGACCCGGCGCCGCATGCTTTCCGTGGCTTCGCCGCGCTCGACCCGCCGGATGTCCTTCATTTTGTAGCCCGGTGGGTTCGCCCGCTCGAAACGGCTCACCGCATCCATCGGAATGTCGCGCTCGCGCGCCTCTTCGGCGATCGTCCTTCGCCAGCGTCGTAGATCCTCGATCTTCGGATGCAGACGCTCACCCGTCTCCGACTGCATCTTCACCACCGCATGCACGTGAATATGGCGACGATCCTCATGGGTGGTGAACAGATAGCGATGCCCCGCGAACTCGCGGGCAAGCATGGCTCGGGCCGCATCGAGAAAGGCGTCTTTCGGCGTCCCCGGCCGGGCACTGAGAACGATATGGGCCACGTCCCGACGCTCCTGGGATCTCAGATCGCGTTTCCAGTTCTTCGCCTCATCGAGAACAGAACTTTCCCCGTCGAGAATATGTTCGCCAGCCGGTTGACCAGCCTTGTCCATGCGGCTGACAGTGACGCGTCGGCTACCGCCCTTCCGCAATTGACCGAGATAGCGAGCGACACCCTCCACCCCATGTGCGAACCCATGCACGTCAACCGCCGTATCCGGACCGAAAGCGGCCATCAGTTTGTCGTCCAGGGCGGCTAAGGATTTCCGGTTGTCATAGATGCGTCCGGCCTTATCCTCCCCGGGCTGCCGGCGGCGCGCCGCGCTCACCACCAGCTCGATCTCCCTCCCATCATCCAAGGTAGCAGCGGCGCTGTGCCAGGCCATGCGATGGCCAGCCAGCGCGGTCTTGAGGGCTTTGCCGACTGCTTCGTTATCGGCAAAACGGGATGCATCGACCGTCAACGACAAGCGCAATACATCTTTCGAGGGCTCACGCCCGTCCCCCTCCGACCACTCGTCGGCAAGCTGGCCGATCCAGTCGCGTCCTTCGGACGTGGCGCCGGCCTCGTTCTCGACGGTGAGTTCACCGCCGCGGCTCTGATAGGCCAATAGCTTGCCGACACGGGCACGTCCGGCTGCAAAGCTCACGAGCTTCACGACAGCAGGCTGGGAGCCGGAGGCAAGCGCAATACGGTCGCCGGTCGCACCACCGGAGGGCAAACTCGATCCGGAGCGATCCAGGGTAGCCTCAACGTGGCCCCCTAGTTCCAAGCGGGGTCCGGCAGCCGATGGCTTCCTCCCTCCACCGCCGCCGGCGCGTCGGCGCCTCTCGTCCTCCGGCAGATCCGCTTGCGGCGCGGCCGGTCCCGTCCAGGGGCGCCCGCCGACGGCAGGCAACCCGCTGTCGCCGGCGTCTGCCTGCTTCCGCCTGCGCTTGCGTCCAGGGCCGGGCGTCTGAAGGGACGTCCCAAGCCCCGGGTTCGCAAGACCAGCCGGCCGGGCCGTGCGTTTCCGCTCGAGATCGTCCACCAGCGTGATGAAGGCATCAAGGTCAAGCATCGGCGTTGACCTGCAGCTTCGCCTTCGTGCGGCCAGCCTCGCACATATCCTTCATATCCGCTGCCTGCGCCCCGACCAGCCGAGCCAATCGCCCGACCCCATCCAGCAGCACCTCGAATTGCGGCTCCCGGCTGCCGTTCAAGATGCGGGCGATCTGGTTGAGATTGACGGAGACCCGGCGCAACTCCTCGGCATGGGCGAGCATGATCTCCTTCAGGTCGTCATCGAATGCCGGACCGAGCCCTGCGGCCTGCCGCACGAGACGACGCAGCACCTCGCTGACAGTCAGCTTCGCATCCGTGCAGAACGCCTCGAACGCCAGAAGCTCCGTTTCGCTCAACCGCACATGAACAACTTTCTGTCGGGAGGTTCGCTTTGCCATAGCCTCTTGCCTTGCCTTTTTCTCTCCCGGTCGCCGTCCTGCGACTGCCGGGAGAGCCTCATCGCCCGCTTCGGGCACTGTTCAGTTTTCGTATCACGGAAACTGCTATCCTGCCAACCACACAATGACGAATACATACATTATTTCAATGACTTATGTGGCTATATGGCCCTTGCTGGCTATGGTGGCTGGTGTGGCCAAACTGGACAAAAAGCCTTGCCTGGTCGGGCGACCCTGACTGGTCCTACCGGGTCTTCTGGCCCCTGGGCGACAGGTGGCTTTCAGGGCTATTTCGCGCATCGCGGCCCTATGACCATCCGGATCACCAGGGGCGGTGATGGCCCGGCTGCGGGCGGTGGCAGGAGTGGCTTGGAAGCCCAATGGGATCGCGGCGGCCCAAGGGGTACGAGGACCGCGTCAGCCCAATCAGCCAGTCGGGCCCTTCATGGCTTACAAGCCATTGCGGGCCTTGGCAGACGCAGCCGATTTTGTTAAGTTGATATATATCTACTCTTGGAAAAAATGGATTGTATACGTTGACCATTATCGCATTCGCGCATACCAAGGGCGGCGTCGGCAAATCGACGCTGTGCCTTCTCATCGCATCGGAACTCGCCAGAAGCGGCACCAATGTCCTGATCGTCGATGCCGACCAGAAACAGCAATCATGCCTGCAATGGGTCAATCGCTGCAAGCAGGCCGGTACCCTGCCACAGACGCTGCAAGCCGTCGCGGTGACAAAGACAGAAGAACTGAAGTCCGCCCTGAAGCGCACCGACGCCGACGTCATTCTGATCGACGTGCAGGGATCGATGAACGATCTTCTAATAGCTGCAATCGTCGCGAGCGATCTCACTCTCGTCCCGACGAAGGCCAACGTCATCGAGATGGTCGAGACGGTCAAGCTGTTCGAATGGGCGGAGACCAATCTGAAACGCGCGCCGCTTCGCCTGGTCCTCAACCGGGTCGACGGCATCGACACCAACACGGCAGCGTTTCAGGATGCTGTGCGCATGATCCGCGACAACAAGCTGCCGACATTGCCCACCTTCGTGCGAGCGCGAAAGGTCTACGAGCAGTTTGCGCGGGACGCCGGTACAATGAGCGGGATCGCGCGGGATCCATCCAAGGCCGAGCAGGTCGCCAAGGCGCAGAACAATATCATCGGCCTGATCACCGACATGACCTCCACCATTGAGCGGACGGCCTGATCCGGGATCATCCATGACACAATCGCCATCCATTCCGCGCTCCCGCCGCAATCTGAACGATCTGGATTCTCTGATCGACGCATCGATCGGCAAGAGCGACACATACGGCGCCGTCGGGTCCCCTGCCGCGAAGACGAAGCCCGATCCCGAAGCCGGGAGCTCGATGAAGGAGACAGCGCCCTCCCCCAATCCATCGGAACCGGTGGACCGGCCATCGCTGAACGCGTCAGACAATGACACTGCATCGGGAGAGCCGAGGCCCGAGCGGTTCAGGATCAGCATCGACGCCTCCGTCATCATGGCAACCAAGATGCTTGCCATTCAGCAAAAGACATCTCCTTCGGAAATCGTCGAGCGCGCCCTTCGACGCTATCTGGACCTAGGAGCAAACTGACAGACGCAGCCATTGTCAGGTCCTTTTCGTCAAAGCGAAGATGAGACCGTGCCCTAGACCAGGGCGTCAAGATCGGGGAACGCGACCGCGAGCCGCGTCGGAAGGAGCCGATGTCCAAACTGTGCGCAGAGCACGGCAACGGAAATTGCAGGTGACGGCAGGCCTGGACTTCAGAGGGGCGAAGGGCTCGGCGTCGATCGCCCCCTCCTGCTCTACGGAGATCATTGCCACTCGGCGAAAGCCAGCTCCAGTTCGATTTCAATCTCACGGCGGTCCACCGGGTCGACGGCTTCGCGCGGTTCGAGGCGTTATCCTGACAGTCAATTGAAGATTTTCCCCACGGAAGGAAAAACGAGAGGAGCAAACCCTCTCGTTTTGTCGCCGACCTCATTCGAGGTCAGCGGGATAGAGTGCGATGTCGCGAGCAAACTGCTCATCCTCAGCTTGCGCCTGAGCGACAAGGGTGGCGAGGTCGGCCTCCGCCATGGCGCGCTCGGTTTTGGTGAAGAAGCAGCTCCGAAGCTCCGCGCGCAGTTCGTTGATTTGATCGAGAGTGGTCATGTTGATCGTCTCCTTTTGATGACGTCAACGGGCGACGTGCACACGAAGCCCGGGTCAAGGAGCGCGAAGCGACCGCCAACGGCGGCGAGTGGGGTGCCGGTTTTGTCGGAGCGCAGGGAAACGGAGCGGAGGCAAAATCGGGGGCCCACACTCGTCCTTGAGGCGGGCTGAGTAGCCGTAAAGTAGGACGGCAGAAAGAAGAGAACCCGCGGCCCCGACCAGGGGACGCGACCGTATTCGACAATTAGCTATTGTCTGGTGACGTCGATATCGGACAGAACCTTCTCGATCCTTTGGAGGTCTTGCTCGATGGCCAAGCGCTGAAGTACGGACAATCTCAATGCCAGGGATTCTGCGTCTGACACGATGCGGAGAAGAAAATGACCACGACCAACGAAATTGCCGACAAGATCGCGACCGAACACAGCCTTACAAAGGCGCAGGGGAAAGCCATCGTCGAGGCGGCATGCTTCTATCACCGAAGCCGCAGTGGCCGGTAACGAGACCTCCCTGCCCGGCTTCGGCACGTGAGGCTCGCAATCCTGCGACCGGCGCGACGATCAAGGTTGCCGCGGCCAAGACGCTCGCCTTTACGCCGGCAAAGGCACTGAAGGATGCTTTGAACAAGTGATCTTGGCAGCCAAGCAAAAAACAGCCCGGGGCCGTGCCGGGCTGTTTCCTTTTGGGTCTGCGTCAGCGAAGGACATCCCGTTGAGAAGATCGTCGATGATCGTGTCGCTCACCGCGTGACGCGCTTCAAAGGCATGGTCGTCCAGCAGATTGTGAAGAACGCCTGATGCCAAGGGTAGGAAGTCGAAGCCCCTTGCGACTGCCGCGGCCCGCAGTTTCGACAGTGTCTCAAACTCCCGGAAGCCAGTGCCAAGCCAGAGTTCAAGATTCTCGCCATCGGCGTCGGGCAATGGCTGAAGGAACAACGTCTGAAGCGGACGGTCGTAGCCGATGATAGCATCCATGGCGGAGTGGCGGGATGCGGTCCTGGTGACGGTCATTGTGTAGCGGCTCATGGCTGCCTCCTTTCGAATGGGGAACGCCGGCCCCGATTTCGGAGCCGGCGGTCCGGTTCAGGCCGGGCTGTTCCAGAGGATGACCTTCTTGCCGGGTTCGCCGCCGGGCGCCGGGGCGACGTTACCGAAGATCACGCCGATCTCGGGCGCTTCGATCTTCGTGGAGATGTATTCCTCGCCTGTCTGGCGGGAGATGCGGTTCCAGCCTGCGCCGATCTCAAAGCCGGTCTTGCGATGGATGATGCGATAGTCCGGGGCTTCTTCGCTCGCCTTGCTGGCGTTCGGGACAAGGGCGATCGGGGCGTTGACCCGGATGGTGGCGAAGACGCCTTCGAGAGTGCCGTCGGTCTTTTCGGTGAGGGTTGCGATCGTGGTAGCCATGGGATTGTCTCCTTCGTTGCATCGGGACCATTCCCGATGGCGCCCGAAGAAGGGGCTGCGCCGCAGGCGTCACCGAAGCTTTAGCGGAGGGGAACCCCCTTGCGGGGTTGACGCTGATCGCGGCCGGTCCCTTAGAAAGGCGACAGAAAGAACGGGAATGGTCCTTTGATTGCGACGTCGCAGGAGACCTCACTTGTTGCGGCCGTTCGCTGCCGCGTGAAGTGCCGCGCTCATGGCCTGCGTCGGTGGTGTCCGGGTGAACGAACGCTCGCCGTCAATCAGGCGGATGCGACGCGATAGATCAGCACCGTTCTGATCCCAGCCTCATCACCAATGACGGCTTCGATCGGCGTGGCACCCGATTGCGGCCTCTTCTGCTGCAGCTGCAGGTCCACGGGGCAGGGCCGCGGGACAGACGTGATTTGAGGGGATATCGCCTTCGAGTGCGGCAAAGCGAGGCATCGAGATCGATCGAAAGGCCCACGATGAACCGACCAATTGAGCAGAAGCGGCAGAGAGCCGCCATGGCGAGACGCGTTCAGGGAGCGGCGGGGATCATGAAGGGGAAGAAGCGGTGTGAAGCGATGGCAAGTCTCACTCGAGCCGGTTGACCCGACCGGTTCGGCCGCGCGCCTCGGCAAACAGTCTGGCGATCTTTATCATGAAGGATTTGCTGAAGCGGCCGAGGATGCCCTGATCGGGCCCGATGTACCAGGAGCGTTCGACGATGTCGTAATTGTATTCGTCGGCCATGATCCAGCACTGCTTCAAATCGCTTAGGCCCGCGCGCTTGCGCTCGATCTCCGGGATCTCCAGAGCGGCCCGACCCGTCTGCGGCGGCTGCGTGGGGATGGCGAGAAGGGCCAGATGGGTATTCCCATCGGAGGCGCTTCGGATGGCGATGACGACGCAGACCGGTCACTGCTTGCGGCCTTCGGTCTCGCCGCGCTGCTGCATATTTTCCATCTTTCAAGGAAAACGGCGCTCACGCGCCGTCTCCTGAAGCCTGCCAGACCGGGATGCCGAGGCGACGCGCCTTGTCGGCAAGATTGCCGGTGATGCCGTTTCCGGGAAAGGCAATCAGTCCGGCAGGCATGACCGAAAGCATCTCGTCATTGCGCCGGAAGGGAGCGGCCTTCGCGTGCTTGGTCCAATTGGGTTTGAAGGTGATCTGCGTGACCTTGCGGGCTTCCGCCCAGCAGGCGGCGATGCGTTCGGCACCTTTCGGCGAGCCGCCATGCAGCAAAACCATATCAGGGTGTTTGGCATGCGCCTGATCGAGCTTGGCCCAGATCCGCTGATGATCGTTGTAGTCCATGCCGCCGGAAAACGCGATCTTTGTGCCGGCCGGGATCAGCACCTCTGTCTCGGCGCGACGTCGGGCGGAGAGGAAGTCGCGACTGTCGATCATCGCCGCGGTCATGTTGGTGTGATTGACCTTCGAGCCGGTGCGTGGCCGCCAGGACGAACCGGTCTGCGCCTCGAACAGGTCGGCACTGAAGTCGCGCATGAACTCGAAAGCATTGCGGCGTTCCAGGAGCGTGATGCCCTCGGCGATGAGGCGTTCGAGCTCGACACTCTTCACCTCCGAGCCGTCCTGTTCGCGCTGGCCGGTGCGCTGGGCTTCCTCGTTGCGGTCGAGATCGCGCTGGATGCGTTCGCCGGCGCGATGGAAGAGGTTTGGGACCGACCAGAACAGGTCTTCGAGATCGGGCTCCAGGCGTGTGTCGCCGAGCATCTCGGCAAGGGCGCCGAAGATGGCGGTGATCGATGACTGGACCTGCGGTTCCTCCGGCAATGGCCGCGGATCGGGCTCGTCCTGGAAGGGGCGATAGCCGAGGACTTGCATTTCGTAGATGAAGCGGTCGGTCGGGGAGGACGCGTGGTTGGGCTCGACGTCGTCGTCGGAGTAAAGGATCAGGTCCATGGTGGTCTCCGTCTGGTAGGCCGCGCCTCTCGCGGCCTGACGGCGAACCCGGTCACGCGGGTCGAGGCCGGAACCGCAAGCAAAGCGCAGCGGCCCAGCGAAGCGCCGGGCGGCGGAGGGAAGGTTTCTTGGTCCGCGAGGAATGACGGGCCATCGCATCGGCCCGAAAAGTGGGAACCGGTTTTCGGAAGCGCCGATGCGTGAAAACGGCCAGGCAGGGGAAGAAACCCGATCGACCCGCTGAAGGCCCGGAGGCCCGCGTGGTAAGGGTCGCCTCTCGGCAGGCCCGCGGGCGCGCGCCTCAACACGGGGGGAGACGCCCTCGACCGTCCGTCACCCACGTCGCAGCAATCCCGCCTCCCTTTCCGATAAGCCTCATCAGGGCAGGAAGGCCATCGCATCGTCCGGCGTGAGTTGAGCCCTGAGGCTTGCGGTCAGCCGGTCGGGACCCAGCCAGCGCAGATCCTCGTTGAAGTCGCCGAGCTCCGGCGACAGCACCAGCGGCAGAATCCCGCAGTCCCTTGCCCTGCGGCTCAGTCCCTCGATCCCGTGGCGACCGGCGGCATCCGCGTCGGCGCCGATGTAGAGGCGATGACATCCAAAGGGGAAACGGAAGGCGGCAAGGTGATTGGCCGTCAGGGCGGCTACGATCGGCATGTCGGGCATCACGTGTGAGAGCGACAGCATGGTTTCGAGGCCCTCCCCGGCCGCCATTACGGGGATAGGTGCATTCACAGGAAAGCGGAAGCGGACGCCATTACCGAGCAACCGGCCGAGCGCGCGGCGCGGACCGTCGACGTTCGCCTTGCCGACTCCGTCAGCGTCGTGCTCAGGAGACAAATAGGTGCGGTGCACGCCGGTAATTACTCCGGCGTCATCGGTGACGACCGCAACCAGAGCCGGATAGCTGGTCGTCCGGCCCGTGACGAGATCGCGATAGTAGCAGGACGGATGGAACCGCAGCGCCGCATGGGTGGATGCCCGCAGGATACCGCGCCGGCGCAGATAAGCGTCGGCAAGCGTGCCGGCCAGAGGTTGCGTCATCCGAAACAGACGCCGCGCCCGTTCAGCCGTGGGCCGTTGGACCAGCGCGGGATGACCGGCGTCGGTCCTGTGAGAGAACACCCGCTCTGGCTGGGGCAGGCTGAGAAAATGCCGCACCTCCTCGGCTACGTCACGGAAATCGACGAGACCGCAGGTCTCGCGGACGAGATCGAGCAGATCGCCGAACTGACCCGTCGCCGAATCGGTCCATCGACCGGCGCGCGGACCGACCAGATGCACGTAGAGCGACCGGCCCTTGTTGTTGCCGACATCGCCGACAAGCCAGTAATTGCCAGCCCGACGGCCTGAAGAAAGGTAGTGGCGGCAGACCGCCTCCGCGTCCTGCGCGAGACGGCACGCCAGATCCGAGGCGGAGAGCATGGGCAGACCTCTCTCATGACCGGAGCGCGACATCGATGAGGCGACGAAGCAGCATCAGATTGAACAGGAAAGCCGCAACCTCATCGGTGACAGGCACGGAGAAACGAAGCTTCCAATTGATCATCTCCGAGAACCGGCCGATCGACCCCAGCCAGTCGCGCATCTCATCGGTGAAGCCTGTCAGTTTTATACGGAACTCGTTCATGACGCGCACGCGGCGGAGCGTCATGTCGCCCGCAAGCCCCATGATCGAGGATCCCTCAACAAGCCACTCGGCTGCAAGAGATGCGACGTCGGCAAGAGGGATCGGCTGCAGGGACTGGCTCTCCTCGGATCGGCGTCTATGGGTCACCTTCGCCAGCATCGCGAGCGTCGACTGGGGAGACTGGGTTCGGGATACGACCGCGCGGCATTTGCGCAGAAACAGGACCTGGGCGATCTCAGTCACTTCGTAGGCGTCTTTCCAGAGCCAGAGGCCCCGGGCGTCGCTGTCGCCGAGGGCCTCGATCATGATCTGTCGCAGGTCACCTGTGGAGACGATCTGCTCCAGTCGCGACGTGATTCGACCGGCAGCCTCCATAAGTGCTCCAGCGCGGGTTTCGGTCTCGAGACGCGGAGAGGTGGAAACGGTGTGAGCATGCGAGATAATATTCATCGAAGGATGCTCCGAAAGAGAGGGGGAATGGGGTCTGCCCAAGTGCTCTCGTCCGAATTTCGGGAGGATGAGAACTTGCGGCGTGAGGGTGTGGGATGTGATCGTTGAAGTCTGCCGGCGATCGTCAGAGCCTAGATCGTCGGACCTACGATGAAGCCAGCGGGATCCTTTGGCTCCGGCGGGCGTCGTCGGGGTTGCCGTCGGCAAGATGGCCGAATGGCGGGAAGACGTCTTCCCCGTCCCTGCGGCCGACTGCGCAGGGCACGTAACGTGGCTCGCGGGTAACGGCATCGAGGCATTCCATGAGAGCAAGATTGCCGTCGGACGCGGCGGGCAGCAGCGTGTCGAAACTTCTGCGGGCATGATCTGGGATAGCCATTGGGTGCTCCAGACAAAATGATGCCCGGCGCTTGACCGGGCTGCAGGATGAGGACGATGGGGTTCGCAAGCGCGGCCGGGTCTGAGTCAGGCGCGCGTGACCCTGTCAGGCGGCGCTCTCGAGCAGCTTCTTCGCCTTGCCTTCGAGTTCGAGACGCGTGTCCTGATTGGTCTTGGTGCGCGCCAGCGCGGTGATGCCCTGTACGAAATCGAAGATCGATGCAGGCGGCCGTCCTTCCTCCGACAGTACCATGTCGATAACCCTGCCGGTCTCGCCTTTCGAGAGGCCGCGCCGACGCAGGAAGGTCTCCCGGTCGTCGTCGTTGCGCGCGACGATCCGCTCGCGCGCCGCCTTGATGCCGGCAATGAATGGCGCAGGCGACGAATTGGCGAAGCTGCTCAGCGCCGGTGCTGCTTCATGCGCGAAACGTTGTGCGGCAAACTTCGAATGGCGAATGGTGATCTCCTCGAAATTCTCCGTGCCCCACAGGTTGCGGTTAGCGCAGACCGCCCGCAGATAGAACGAGGCAATGCCGAGCGTCTTCGATCCGACCTCCGAGTTCCAGGCATAGAAACCGCGGAAGTAAAGGTCCGGATCGCCGTTCGGCAATCGCCCAGCTTCGATCGGATGGGTGTCGTCGACCAGGAACAGGAATACGTCGCGGTCGCTGGCATAGAGCGTGGTCGTGTCCTTGGTGATGTCGACAAACGGATTGTGGGTCATCGTCGTCCAATCGAGAACGCCCGGTACTTTCCACATGGTGTCTCCGGTGCCATTACCGGCGATCCTCATCACCGCCGACACGAGTTCGTGGTCCCAGATGCGGCCGTATTCCGGTCCAGTGACGGCTCTCAGCTCAAGCCGGCCATCATCCATCTCAAGCGTCTTGACCAGCTCGGCACGGTGATTGAGCAGGCCGTGCTGCAGATTGATCGCAGCCAACGGCGCTGGCAGTTGCCGCATATAGGTGGCGGGGGCGCCGACAAGACTGCAAAGCTGGCCGTAGCTCCAGTGGGTCGGTGCAATCGCTTGGCGCTGACCGGGCAGGAGGAGTCCGAGCCGTTCGGCGTTGTCGCGGGTTGCGTCGACGCGGATCGCGGCACTCTCGATCGTACGGGCATGGGTGCGCTCGGCTCGGGATCGGACGGTATCGTAGAGATCGGTCAGCGACAGGAATCGTTCGTCGTCGGGGCGCGAAAACCATTCCGACGAAACGCGGCCGATCCGCTCGCCGCGGGAAATATCGACCTTAAGTGGCGAACGTGCAAACGGGCTGTTGGAGGTGAGAGAGGTCATAAGCATTCTCCTTAAAGCGGAAACCCGACGCGATGGCCGGGCGAGGTTGAGGGATGTCTGGGGAAGAAAACGGATCAATCGGAAGCCAGCCGGCGTTGCGCCGACCGGATCGCCGAGAGCGCCGCCTGCAATTCGGCGCTTCCGACCGCATCGGAAAGATCCATCGTGGTTGCGATGGACAGACACGCGGCGTGGACCTCATCGTCGGTCACCGCCTCAGGTGCTAAACCCTGAAAGCTCGAGTCGACGTCGAGCACTGCGATGATTGCGTCGCGCCCGCGATCCTCCTGCAGCCTGACCAGGACGTGGGAAGGTTTTGGTAAGTCGACCGGCTCGTCGGGATCCGGGTCTCCGCCGAGAATGGCTTCTCCTCGAGCGATCGCCCAGGCAGATCGGGCGAGCCAATCAGGCGACGGTCGCCGGGCCGCATTGATATCATCGAACAGGATCTTCAACAGACCGAGCAGGATCTCGAAATGACGGGCCCGGCGCTGGACAGGTTCGTCGAATTGCGGGGGGATCTGGACTGACGAACCCATGTAGGCTGCATGTGCGCCGTTCCAGATGCCGGTGACATGAATTGGACCGGAGGAATCGACGTCCTTCTCGGCTATATCCCAACTGTCATCCTCGATGGCAGCACGGCACGCCGCGTCCAGTGTGTCGGCCGCGTGGGTGCGATGCCGGAAGACCGGCAGATGATAGGTAGTCTCGATGGTGAATTCGGGCATAAGTGCCTCCTGAAACGGAAAAACCCGGCGCGATGGCCGGGCTGTTTGCAAAGAAGACCCGACCGCAATTGCGATCGGGTCAGGCCGCGGTGTTATGCTTTTGAAATTATTCGCCAGCGGCGAAACGCTCTCCGTCGACCCCACGACCGGTCTCGCCGGACTGATCGCGCGATGTTTCCGACGCGTCGAGCAGGGATGCCGGCAGGTCCTGAACTTCCACGGTCTCAGCGCGATCGGGCTCGGCGGCGTCATCTTCGACAGCGCCGCGATCGCTGATGCCAACCACCACCGTCGTGCGAAGCGGTTCCGGTAACCACCTGCTGCCTGTCATCAGCCGCTCTGCCTCGCGGGCCATGTCTGTCCTCTTGAGATGGCCGATCAGTTCCGCTGCCTGGTGACCCTTTGCCTCGCGAACCGCCTGCAGGATTCGGGCCTTTGTGACCCGACCGAGATAGTTGTTGACGGTCGGCGTCCACCCAGCTTCCACCATGTCAAAACCGATAGAGCGGGCCAGCTGCTCAGCGTGGGCGATCGCCCGGGTGCGCTTGTTCCAGGGTTCGATCACCGCGTTCAGCGAAAGCGACGCGCAATGGGCAAACAGCGCCTGCCGGCTGACCTCGTCGAGCCTGATCAGGAAATCCCAAAGGTCATTGGGATCCTTGGGGAGATCCTGGCCCCAGGCTTCGTGTCGCTGATCGATCTCCTTGGCCCAGACTGTATCGCCGAGCCCCGGCGTCTGGGTGAAGCGAGCGCTCTGCAGCGTCACCTCCAGGCAAGAATCCGATCCGTAGACGTAGAAGGACTTGAGGACAAAGGCATAAAGGACCGCGATAAAGGCGATGACAGGATCGTTCGCGAGCGCATTGCGCAAAGCAACCGTGCGCGCCGCCGTGAGATCGAGAATCAGGCGATCCGGAAGCGGCTTGATCGTTTCGTCCTCGTCGTCCGGTTGGGTGTCATCGCCGCCGACGGCGCCGGTTACCGGAAGATCACTGCCATGATCGTCACGATCGTGACCGACATCAGCCGGCGGATCGGTCTCATCCTTCGGTTCATCTTCGGGCAGCACGAAGCCTCGCTCGATCTTAAGCTCGCCACTGGCGCCGAGCGAGACGAAGAGACCGCCCAGGGCGACCTCCTGCGGATCGAACACATATGGCCGGCCGTTGAGCCGGTCGAGTTCGCTGCCAAGCTCCTCGAGCTTCTGTTCGGTCGCTGCCGAGTACACGTCCGCCGTCGCATATTCTGCGTCGAGCTTGTCGTACTCGGCACGGACGGCGTCGCAGCGCGCCAGTTCGTCTTCCCTCATCTCGGCCTGCTCGCCGTAGAAGCGGCGCAGGCCGGATGTGTGGCCATAGGGAAAATCGAAGGCGGCTTCGACCCATTTCCAGCCTTCGCTCATCTTGATCGCCTCGGCGTCAGCTTTCAGCTTTTCCATCACGAGTTGCTCAAGGAGCGCCGGATCCTGCAGCCATCCGCCCTGATCCTGCTCGAACAGATCGCGCATGGTCACACCACCGGCCGCTTCATAGGCTTCGATGCCGACATAGACGGCGCGGCGGTCGCTGGCGCGGATTGCGGTTTCGGTCAGCAGTCGGCGGATGTAATAGGGCTCCCGGCTATGGGAGCGCGAGATCGCGTCCCATACCTGCTCCTGGCGAACATGGTCGTTGGTGATCGAGAACGCCATGATCTGTTCGAGCGTCATCTCGTCTTCGGCATAGAGATCGAGAAGCCGCGGTGAGACGGAGGCCAGTCGCAGGCGCCGCCTGACGGTACCAACCGAGACGAAGAAGCGTGCCGCGATCTCCTCCTCGCCAAGCCCCTGCTCGCGCAAGGTCTGGAAAGCCCGGAATTGATCGAGTGGGTGCAAGCTGACGCGCTGAAGGTTTTCGGCGAGCGAGTCCTCCACCTCGAGCGTCTCGCCCTTACTGACGATGCACGGGACACCCGCAGTCTTTGCCAGACGCTTCTGCGCGATCAGGCGTTCAAGGGCGCGATAGCGACGACCGCCGGCAGGAATACGATAGATTCCGGTCTCGTTGCCGTCGCCGTCGAGTTCGGGACGGACGTTGAGGCTGGTCAGCAGACCGCGATGGGCGATGTCTTCCGCCAGGTCCTCGATCGAGATGCCCGCCTTGATCTTGCGGACGTTCTGCTGGCTGAGCACCAGCTTGTTGAACGGGATATCCCGGGCTGCACTGAGGGTAATTTTCTCCATAGCCTGAGCCATGTCGTTTCTCCATGGCGGACCGGCCGGAACCTCTCTCAAGCCTCCTATTCCGCCACAAACCCCTTGTCCCTCCTCTTCCTCTATTCCGCCGCTTGAACCCAGCCGTAATCCACCGCCGCCAACTGGTTGATCAGCGCCGCCCAACCCGCTATTCGATATTCTTCCTTCGCCGCTGCCCCGGGCGTTTTCGATGAGGTCCCAAGTGATAAAGTCCGAGCTTGCCGCGCTGATTGCCAGTCGAAACCCTCATCTCTATCACAACGAGGTGGAACGGATCGTCGAGACGATCCTCGAGGAAATCGCCGAGACCCTCGCACAGGGCGGACGGGTTGAGCTTCGCGGGTTCGGGGTATTTTCTGTTCGCAACCGCCCATCCCGTTCGGGCCGCAATCCAAGAGACGGCACGTCGGTATTCGTGGAGGAGAAATGGGTCCCTTTTTTTCGGGCTGGCAAGGAAATACAGGATCGGTTGAATTCGGCCAATACCGCCTTGTCCGGCGATTAGCGCAGGAGTTTGGCTCCAGCTCATCCCCTCCCCGGAAGCCTGTCCGTGAGCAGCAAGTCCTCTCTGAAGGAAAGCCACCATTGTCATGGGGAGGGTAGCAGCGCGTGGGTATTCTCCCGCGACAGCTTCCATCCAAAGTCCGCATGTTGTTCAGTCATTAAGGCCTCCTCAAATGTCATGCCGGGATGGGTCCGGCAGGTTCTTAATCAAGACATATCGTTATAAATCAATGGCGGGTCGATGGCGTTGCCTCGGTCTCCGGGATGAGCCCTCATCGCTATTTTCAGATTAATTCAGCAATCCCGGACTGAAGTCCGATGGCCTGAAAGGCGAATGTGACAGTATGGTCGCCGAAAAGGAATCGTGATGCCCCATATCGAAACTGAATCGCTCGAACCCGAAGGGCTTTATTGGGCAAGGCGAAACAGTGCCGGCCCCGTGGAAGTGGTCCAGGTATCCACAGTCTTTGGCCGGGAGAAGGAATTCCTGACCGTCGCTACTCTGGGCTCAGACGAGCACTATGCGCTTGAGGATTTCGAATTCGTGGCCGAGATCACACCCCCAAGGTTTTGACCACCCCGTCCTCGTATGCAGCTTGGCGCGACGCTGAACTCAGGCGCCAAGCTCGAAAGGTCGAGAAGCAGACATAACACAGGCATTCATAACGAGATCGCGGGCCGCGAGCGACGCAAATCGTCAGCGGCCAGCCGATCGTTTACATGAGTGAATAGACCAGCACCCCGACCGCAGTCCAAAAACCAATGAGCACAAAGGGCATCGCCAGTACCAGAAGCTTTGTCATTGCGATCTCCGTTTCACCATTTTCAAGATCTAGGGTGACTGCTCCGAGAAGATATCGGACCGAGGTCTTAAACGAGGGAGACCAAGGCCCCATGGCGATCGGAACCGCAGGCGATGACATTCGGATGGGTTCAGCGCAGCCTCGATCATGATTTTCGCTTTGTCGCGTGAGTTCGAGGCAAGCGACCGTCATTGACGTCTTGCCGGTGGACTATAAGTTAATTCTGGAATAGCCGGCGAAAGGCCCGGCGGCACGGGCTGGCTTGCATGGCATGGATGAAACGTTGGAATGCCCAGTCGCTTGCGTTGCAATTTTTAGTCACGGGCGGGTGCGTCTCTATCATTGCCATGCTTGCGGTCGGTATTTTTGTCAGTCATTCGATCGAAAACGCCGTCACCCGAAATTCAGCAGCGACGACCGCGCAATACGTAGACAGCGTCATCGCACCACTGCTCCCCGACATGCGCTCCGCCCAGCCGCTCGATGATACAATCGCTCGGGCTCTTGATGAGACGCTCGATCAAGGCGCTCTCGGCCGGCGTCTCATGTCCTTCCGTCTGTGGCGCAGCGACGGCACCGTGCTTTATTCGAACGAGAAGAACCTGGTTGGGAAACGGTTCGAGCCCAATCCAAAACTGCAGACAGCGTTCAGCGGCAACATGGTCTCGAACTTCGAGCGCGCTGTCGACCCTGAAAGCCAGGCCGAACGCGCCATGGATAAGCCGCTGCTGGAAATCTATAATCCGGTGCTTCAGCCCTGGTCCGGCCAGGTCGTTGCGGTTTCAGAGTTCTATGAAGTCGCCGACGGGCTTCAACAGAGCCTGGACCAGGCCCGATTGCAAAGCTGGCTTGCAGTCGCCGGAGCCACCCTCGCCTTTTTCCTTGTACTGTCGGCAATCGTCTTTCGCGGCAGCCGCACGATTGACGTGCAGCGCGATTCGCTTAGAAAGCGGGTCAGCGACCTGTCCGATCTGCTTGCCCAGAACGAGACGCTTCGCCGTCGTCTCCAAAGGGCATCGCAGCGCGCCGTCGCCCTCAATGAAAGCCATTTGCGAAAGATCGGCGCCGACCTGCATGACGGGCCGGCCCAATTGATTGCTTATGCATCCCTGCGGCTGGATAGCGACATCATGCTCAGCCCACGAATAACAAAAGGGCGTCGGCAGGAAGAAGTGCAAATCATCCAGAGAAGCCTCACCGATGCAATGACCGAACTACGCAGCATCAGCCGGGGTCTGGTATTGCCGCAGATTGAAAACGCATCGCTCTCCGAGATCGTGGAGCGCGCGATAAAAGCCCACGAGGAACGAACCGAAACAATCGTGCGGCGGACACTGCCTGATGTGGATCCCCGCCTTACACCGTCAGGAAAGATCTGCGTGTTCCGATTTGTCCAGGAGGCATTGAACAACGCCTACCGCCATGGCGAGGGGCGCGGACAGGCGGTCGAGGTCACGACAAATGGACAACGACTTGACCTCATGGTGAAGGATGAAGGGAACGGTTTTGATCCGAACCTCGTTCAACCAGAAAATATTGGTCTTGCCGGGTTAAGGGACAGGGTGGAGAGCCTCGGCGGAAGCTTTGAGATCGAGACCTCTCAAAACGGCACGACGGTTCGAATGACGCTTGGCGCAATGGAGGTTGGAGATTGAAGGAAAAGATTAGCCTTGCGGTGGTGGATGACCATCCGCTTTTCCGGGAGGGTGTCACACGCAGCCTCTCTGAAAACGACGAATTTGTCGTTGTCGGCGAAGGCGAAAGCAAGGATGACGCTATCCGCCTGGTCGCCGATTTTCACCCCGATATCCTCTTGCTCGATATCTCAATGCCGGGTGGCGGGCTCGAAGCGATACCACCGATCCTCGAGCGCGCGCCTGCGCAGAAAATTATCATGCTCACGGTGTCGGAATCGAGCGACGACCTGTCCGCCGCGCTGTCGATGGGCGTAAAGGGTTACGCTCTGAAAGGTGTCGGTTCAAAAGCGCTGGCGGAGATCGTCCGCTCAGTTGCTGCCGGGGAAAGTTATGTGAATCCGAGCCTGTCGGCCCGCGTTCTTTCAAAGGCGCTGACAACCCCGGACCAAGAGCCCTCCGGCATCGATCAACTCACGGGTCGCGAGCGCGAAGTTCTCGAGCTTGTGGCCGAAGGGTTGAGCAACAAGATGATCGCGCTGAGGCTCGATCTCATGGAAAAGACCGTGAAGCACCACATGACGCAAATTTTGTCGAAGCTGGGGATCTCCAATCGAACCGAAGCGGCGTTGGCCTGGCGCGATGCCGTCGATATGACTTTGCGCTAGCGGCCGAGTGACCGAAGTCGCCGAATGTCGTCGGGTTTCGCGCGGCGATTGACGATGGTTCTGCCCTTCGGGTCCTTCATAATGTAGCTTCCCTGACTGACAGTCTCGGTAAAGCCATCCGGATGTTGGATGTCGATCGAACCATCGCTGCTTACGCTTGAGGTGACGCTACTCCTGCCCTGATTGCTGGACCCGCTATTCGATCCGGCAGTGCCCGACGAGCTGGAACTGGAGCTTCCGCCGGCGTTGCTGCCCGCTCCGCTGCCGGAAGTGCCGCCGTTGCTGTTGCTGCCATTGCCGTTTCCGTTCCCGTTATTGCCGTTCCCGTTGCCGTTGCTGCCGTTCCCATTCCCGTTTCCGTTCCCGCTGCCGCCGTTCCCGTTTCCATTGCCGTTGCCCCCACCATTGCCGTTATTGCCGCTCTTTGCATGAGCCGAAAGGAGGTGCATTCCGGGGGAACCAGAGATGGTCGAAACACTCAATGGAAGGACGGCCAATCCAAATCCAAGGGCACCTGCGAGCGAGTGACTAAGCCAGCTTCGGCGCTTTCGCATCATGTACTCCATGATTTTGCCAGCGAACCTGCCATCAGCGCCGAGTGGCACCTTGGCTGTCCCTGCAGCGCGGCTCCTTATGGGCGGGAGCGCATTTGGTTTCAACGCTTGATCGCAGGATAGCCTCGCCAAGTCCAGTACAAACGAACGTAGCGACTACGATCCGTAGCCGCCACATTCGCTCAGCAGAATATGCTGCCTATGGTTTAATGGCACATCCGCGTTTCTTTCACCATGGTGTGGCCATTGCGATGGACTTCCACCGTCTTGGTCATGCAGCGAGCCCGTTGATAGCGGGGCCGATGCCAGTCACGGTCCCAATGGCGATCGTGATCATAATAGCGGTGATGATACTGAGGACCGTTATCATCGGTGATGACGACCGACTGTGCATTCGCTGCGCCGAAGGTTGAAGTGATCGCCGCCATGGCGATCGCGGCTGCTACCATGAGCTTTCTCATTGGACATCTCCTTTTTGGATGGGTGGGGTTCGCCGTGGACCGCGACGTCAGTCGAGGACCCTAACGACCTTGCGCGTCGTCGGCTGGACGATCACCCGTTGGTGGTTGACGACCGCATAGGCATATTTCGAGTTTTCAGGCACGGGCGTTACGACGACCCTCTCAGGAAGAGGCTCTCCGACCACGACCTTTTCCTTTACGACGACTTCGTCATCAGGAATGGGTTGTTGCTCGACATAGGTGACAACCTTCTGCGGCGGCGGATCGATGGCAGTACCGACGATCGCTCCTGCCACACCACCCACGGCGGCACCGACAGGGCCTCCGACAACGGCACCGGTAACTGCTCCGCCGGCTGCACCATTGACAGTAGAGGATTGGGCGAATGCGCCGCCGGCCAGGAGACCAAGCGATGCCGCCGCTGTAACAATGATCTTCATGCTCATAACATTCTCCTTTGTTGTCTGCCCTGGCCACCTGTGGCGCCATGGGTTGGGCAGAACTGTAGGGAAAATGTACGTAACTTCAAATAGTTCCGAGACTAGGCTTAGGTCCGGATCGGCATCAGACTTTGGTCTTGCCGCTCAAAAGACCTACGGCACATACACTATTCGAGAGAAACTTTTCGGCAGTACAAGTTCGATACGCGTGCAAGATTTGGTTGGCTATGGCGACCAATGGCTTGATGAATTGATCCGCGAAATGCTCGGCCGATGCGTCCAATGGCAGTCGGCGGTCACCCGGCGACAAGGCGTTTTGGAGCGCAGTGCGTTGGCGCTTCGACACGCGCCCGGGAGCGCCAAAGAAATTCCATTCGTCTTTGCTTCCAAGGCGTTGGCGGTGCGAAAGGTTCTTTGCCCTGTCACTATCAGATAGGTCATAACGCCAACGGAATAAATGTCGTCGCCTTCGCTGGGCTCGGCGCCCATCAGGCGTTGCGCCGAGGCGTAAATGGGCGTCACGGCGCCGAGGCGACCGAGGTCCGCACCGTATTCTCTTCGCCGAGCGACGAACTGCACGCGACGGGATATCTTCGCAACCGGGGTAGCCCAGGTGTTTCCTCACAAGAGGCGCGACGCTGCAGTCGCTGGGCCCGGGGCGGTGTAATCATGAGCAACGGCCGCGCCCTCGCCATCGATCTTCGCATCTGCCCGTAGACTTCACCAAATTCGCCGATCGTGCGACGATCGTCTTTGTTGTTGAGAGGCATGTGGCCGAGAACGGAACCGGCTATGAAGTCGGCGGACAAGTCATTCTCGATCGCAAGACGCTGGCTATCTCGCAATCGAAGTCATGCCGACAGTGGTCAACCCCGGTGTTCGCAGCAACTGCTCACCTCGGTCGAAACCCTGCCTCAATCAACTGATTTGCGCCGATGCATCGACAACGGAAGCAACCGCATAACGGCCACGGTCGGCTGGACGAAATCGCAGAGACGATCGGCCTTGTAACAAAAAGAGCGAAAATCTGGATGAGACCCCTTGCAGTTTTTCCCGGTTCCGCATAGATGACTGCCACCGCAAGCGCGAACGACTGAACCGCGCAAGAGGGCGATTAGCTCAGTTGGTAGAGCGCCTCGTTTACACCGAGGATGTCGGGAGTTCGAGTCTCTCATCGCCCACCATATTTCCACATTCAAAGCATCGTTTTTTCCAATATTTACAGTGCATTGAGCGTTTTTGCTCGTGTTGATTTCCTCTCACCTTCTCGCCCAAAATGGCCATTGATTCTATTGCGAAACCTGAAACGCGCCCCTCACCTAAAAAGGGCACGTACGCCGATCATCGGCCACGTCTCCGCAATACTGATTCTGATTTATTCTGCATGCCCGGAGAGTAGGTCGTACGTAGGATCACTCGCCGGGATGCCGCCGCGCAACCGGGTCAGAATAAACACCTTGGTCCCAACTGTGCGTCTCTGCCACCCACGCCGGGAGATATGCCGCTCCTCCGAGGAGGAGAGCCAAGATCAAGGCAATAATCGTTGCGAGGAAATTTTGTCGGGTGAAGCGCCGCATGGGGGCGATATAGGGCGCTGGGTCAGGGGGAGGTAGTCTGCGCAACGCGGTCCGGCAACTGAAGTCGGAGATATGTCACATCTAGCCAAAGAGAGCAGACGATGTTTCCTGGTCATCGCCCGCTCCCATCCGGCCGCGCTACGCCGCCTTTGCGACCGAATTGCGCCGCTTCTTACATTTCCTGAACCACGTAACGGCTAGCGCACGCCAGAAGGTGGTTTTATGGCTCGCCGCAAATATCTTCGCCTCGTCCTCTGCGGTGAATAGCAAGTCGACGATGGCAATTGTGAGATCATCCGGAGTGATCAGGTCGGCATACTCAGGCGCGGTCAGCAGCAATTCGACCGCTTTGATCTGGGGAGCGGTTAGCGGCCCCCGTTCGGCGTTTGCAAGAACTTCCAAGATTTCACGAGCAAGCTTAGCGCCGTGTCGCTCGATCATACCTTTGATCTGGTTGACGGCGATCGTTTGACGGTTGCCGCCGCCGGTGTAGGAATTTGTCGTCTTCAAAACTTTGATGTTCGCCCTTGAGCAGACGAGTTCCAAGGTCTGTGCATCCTCGTCCGCGGCGGCAAGCGCCGCTTGGTGAAGCTGCAGGGTCGTCACTCCGACGCGTTCAGTGCTCTGACCTATGAAGGCCTTGGCCTGCGCAACGGTATCTTCCGCCTCGACGATCATCACCGGGATCAGTGGGACGTGCGGTTTTGACGCCGCAGCTATGGCGGTGTGCTGGCCATCCAGCACTTTGAGGATCGTGTGACCATCGGATTCGGCATACGCGCAGATGGGAGGTTTGTATTTGGTCCAATCGAAACCTCCGATGATACGCCTGATCTGCCGCAAGCCTTTTTCGCCGATGTTACGCTGATAGGCGGGATCAACATAAAGGTCGGTCGGCTTCACCATTTCAAATATCGGCAATCCCGAAGGCGGCATTTGGGGGTCGATCCCGGAGATGCCTGATCGGCGCAATTGGTCTAACATTATCCTGCATTGAACTCCCCTTCGCGAAGATCGCTAATGGGACGAGTTTTGGGGGAGATTGAGCGTACGCTCCAAGAGGGCCTTCATCTAGGCTTTGCGAAAAGCTAACATCCACAGCGCACTGTTCAGCTATAGCGCAAATGGTGGAAAACTGCGGCACAGCCCATAGCGTCTGGAGTTCCAAATGATCGACGAAGAGCGAGAACGTCTGCACGACCAACGCAGCAAGTTTGGTTTTCAGATCGAGCGGGCGAAGTACTACCTGTGGCGCCTCAACGCTGACGCGATCAGGATCATCAACAGCAAAGCCAACCTACCTGCAGCCGATATCGAAATCATCACCGAGGATTTAGCCGAACATCTCGAATGGGAAATCGACGCGATGATTTTGGCGATCAAACTGATCGACGCGAAGCTGAAAGAGCTGGACGGCGACGACGACGAATATGAGGACGAGTGAGCACGAAACCGACTTCATCGCTGAGCTATACCGAGCAGCCAACGAAATCGACCGGCTAATGTCAGCCGAAACGCGACGGCTCCTAGAAGGTAAGCGGCCGATGGAATGCTTTTTCAAACTTTTGGCTGGAACGGTGAAATTTGGGCAGAGGCAGAGTATAAACCCCCAGAGGTGCTTGAGGAGCGTGCTGATTTTGAGGCGAGAGCGTTTCCGATGAAGTGGACAAAGTTGAAACAGCTTGTCGAAGCTCGCTTTGCCCCAGAAGTTATCGGTCGAGTGCAGGTTCAAACAACGCGATATCGCTACGCACACGATCACGAGGGGGAATTTCTGGTCACCTTAGACGGAAAGAAAATCTACGGAAGCGCCTATTACCAATATTGGAAAGAGCGGGTCGCGTTGTGCGACGAGCACACCGGTGAACTACCCAGTGAAGAAGTGCAAGAAATCGAGCGGAAGCTTCGAGAGCGTGGAGTAGCGGATCATTTTGATTTGCATCAAGCGATGTTCGAATCCCTCAATCAACCCCTTGACGCAATGCTCACGAATTCCAGACCGTTGATCCGGGCGCTTGGTATTCTTGATGCTCGTTGTGGCAAACGACGGCTAGCCAAGCTGGACGATGCCAGTGAACACGAACTGGTACGTTGCGTCTTTCAACTGCGTCAGCCGTCCGGGCGAGGATTATTAGCATCCTGAAGCAATTGCTCATCAACTCTCGTGAACGGATGGTCGACAATGCGGAACAGGACAATTCGCAGGTAGGCTTCCGCATCGAAGCTGTTCAGCTTTGCGGCTTCGATCAGTGACCGAATTGCCGAGGAGCTGCTGAATCTGACTGGGATGGTTGCGCACGGGATGCTGGAGGGGCGGATGCGATCAGGCGGCTGAGAATTCTGGGAGAGGAAGCCGACCGCTGACTCGACTTTTAGGCGACTCCAGATATTCTCGGCGCAATCGACCGCATACGAGTCTAGCGACACTTAGCACCTCAGTCTTGTGATCGGGTAATTTCTCATCACGGACAAAAAATATGGTTGAGCGATATCTTTTTGCGGACGAGGCACGCTGCTTTACTTTTAATCGGCAGCCAAATGTAAGCCGCTATTTCATGCTCTGCACCATCACTATGACCGATACCAAAGCAGCTTCATCGCTGCACGATCTCCGACGACAACTTATCTGGGAGGGCGCAGAAATAGGCGATTATTTCCATGCCAACGTTGAAAAGCAAAATGTTAGAGATCGGGTTTTCGAAACCATGCTTGGCCATGATTTTGAGATTCAGGCTACCCCTTTGCGAAAAGTCAAAGGCGCAGCCTCAAGTCAGGCGAGATAAAGCTAGGTTTTATCAATACGCGTGGTTTTATAATTTCAAGTTCGCAATCGCCCGACATATTCCCGCTGACACCGATTTGCTTGTGACTGCAGCGTCACTCGGGACAAAAAAGGAGAAGCTCTCCTTCACAAATTGTCTTTCCGATGTGATGGGGCAGACGATAACGACGGGTCGCTGGGCAGTTGATTTTAGGCCCTCCGTAGCGGATTGCTCGTTACAGATGGCAGACTATTGCGCTTGGGCGATTCAGCGGAAATGGGAGCGCAACGACACGAGATCGTATGACATGATTAAAGACAGGATAACTTACGAATACGACCTATGGCGCCGTGGCGCAGTGCACCACTACTGAATTGGTACAGCCCGCCATATCGGCGATCTTGGCTATCAATCGAAAGGCCCAGGGGCCACTTCACCAAGCAAGGGCTCCGCAGTTTACTTAGCACCTGAACTGTCTGATTCCCATATCTGGCTGCGAAATGTTTTTCCAAACTAACCCAACTTGCGATGCGTCTAATCGAAACGGTCTCACAAGCGTTTCATCAAGCGCATCAGTCCCTAGGGCCGAATGACTGGCGTCAGAAACGCGGTCTTATCCGCCCCCTTCCCCTGCATGTCATCGAGCTTAGAACTCAAGACCTGGACCTGCGTCGAAACCTTGTTGATCGTGTCGATGACGTTGTCGAGTTTGCCGCCGAATGATTCCACGACGCGATCGATCCGATCGTTTGCCGCGTCTATGCCCTTCTTGTTCTCTGCCGTCGCCTCGATGGCGCGGGTCACCTGGAATGAGATGGGCGGGATCTGGGCAACCTGCTGCTGCAGACTGCTGATCGAGTCCTGATAACCCTTTAGCCGATCCTTAGGCGCCTCGGCTTCGACATCGAAACGCACCTGCAGGGCCTTGATGTCGCGCTGGGTATCATTCCAGATCTAGCCGGCCCACGCCCCGTTGACCGCTATGCCGCCCACGATGATGGCGACGTTCCAGACGTTTACCCGCCAGGTCTCAAACTTCACCGGCATGTTCATTTCCTCGTTAGCCACCCGCTGCCCTTTCGGTATGCACTGTTTTTTGGATTGACTCTCGTAGAGCCTGGAGCCCCTACAAAGATCCCAATGCCCGTCGCCAAGCTGGTATGCTCGCCGAACCGCTGGCATCATGACCCGGGGGAGATGGAAGGAGCGTCGCAATGGAGGACATCACAAGGTCGAATGGCACTACATCGCGCCGGGAAAGCCGATGCAGAACGGCTATGTAGAGAGTTTCAACGGCCGGATGCGCGACGAACTGCTCAACGAGAACCTGTTCTTCGGTCTCGAGCATGCCCGCAGCGCCATTGCTGAATGGGCGGACGACTATAACCATTTCCGGCCACACTCATCGCTCGGATATCAGACCCCGGCAAGCTTTGCCGGGACCATCGCCGCAACCGGCTCCAACGCTGCGCAAGATGAAAGCTTCGCGTTTCCGCCGGTTGCTACCACCGCGCCACTTGGCGTATTCAAAACCGCCGGAACTCTAGTCGCCGCTGGAGGAAATTCTCAGTGGCATGTATGGACGGCCTCCGCGTGGCAAGGTGCAAGTTGGTGTTTCTGACGGGTTGGTCGGGTGCAGGCATGTATTCGGCCTTTGAATGCGGCGCGCTCATGCCGCTGGCCCTGATGTAGTCCGCGGATCGGATCCCAGACAGGTCAACGCGCTTTCAAGCGGCACCCACTGATCGGGTTTGTCCGATCCCGGCTCGACCGTTCGCCATCACGCCATCAGCACCTCACCAATTTCTGCATCCTCTGTGAGCATTCAAACGGCGGCGGTCGCCTCAAAGCGCCTGCCCGTCGTCATCAACGCCCAGACGATCCGCGCCATCTTGTTTGCCAAAGCAACAGCGACGACGTTGTACGGCTTCTTCGCCAGAAGCTCGGCAGCCCAACGCGTCGGCGCCGTTTTGCCGTTCCGGCTGAAGCGGAGGACCGCGTGCGCCCCGACGACGAGAAGCCGGCGGAGATAAGGGTCGCCTTGTTTGCTGATCCTTCCGAGGCGGTCCTTGCCACCCGATGAGTTTTGCCGCGGCACCAGGCCTATCCATGCCGCCAGTTGTCGGCCGGATTTGAAGAGCGACGCGTCGGTCACCGTTGCGGCAATTGCGCTGGCAGTGATTTAGTCGGATCCCTCATTCGGTGTCACGGCACCGGCGGGACACACATCAAATTCTGTTGTGCTTGAAAAACGAGGCACTACAGACAACCGCAAGAACAATGAGATAGGAGACATCAGGGATACTCCATACCGAAAACTGATTTGTCGTGAGTTGATTGATGCTGTGGGTCGTTGCGAACCAAAGCAGCGGTATGGCGAACACAAATGAACCAATGTGCTGCTGCTTCTTGTCATCCGCTGTAATCTTAGAGCCTGACCGAAAAAGAGTTGAGTGATTTCAGTAGGATGTGATTCCGTCGGATTTGTTCAAGATTCGAAGGAGTTCACGATGGCCTGGACCGAAACCACTCGGCGGCAATATGTTCGT
>NZ_QOVX01000022.1:0-83681 GCF_008365395.1 Neorhizobium sp. P12A
GCGTTGTTCCCGTCATACAGCACGGCAGGGTTTGCGACCGTTCCTAATTCGGGAAAAGCCTCTAGGGGGACTGATACTTTCATGATCAAACGCATTGCCGGATCGGTGGAACGACAACGCACGATTTGACGTAAATGGTCACTTTGTCAACAGGGCCTAGTGCTCCGCGCCATCGCCTCGATCGAATCAACGACGGGACAACGGATCAGGAGCTGGAATGTCAGGTCATTCCCCAGCGTCAACACCCGATCGATCCTTGTAGAGGAGGGCGGTTTTCTCTACGATTCCGACTCTACCAACGATGAACTTCCCTATTTTGTCGATCATGCCGGCAAACCACTTCTCGTCGTGCCTTATTCCAAGGTCTACAACGACGTGAAATATCTCGTCGCGCCAAGCTATGCGACGCCGAACGACTTTTTCACGACCCTGGAGCTTGCCCTCGACTACCTCGTAGATGAAGCTGATCGCGGTCACGGCGGCCGGATGATGACCGTTGGATTGCATCCCCGGTGGTCTGGTCAGGCGGCCCGCGCTTCTGCCGTGATGCAGTTCGTCGAATATGTTCTTGCCAAAAAAGGTGCAGGCTTTATGAGGCGACTCGATATCGCCGAGCACTGGGACAGGAATTTCCGCCCGCCCAGAGTGTAGGAGAGCCAAAACGAACAACAATCGCACTGAACCAAAAATCTATTGATTACAGTATCGGCTCTGTTTGATCGACGATCAGATTCAGTTGATGGGTGAAGTGTGTTTATCGATCGCCGCGTGCCTCCGTCTCAAATCGCTCTCATAACGATCGTTCCGCGAGCTCGCGTTTAATCGTCCCACAGTGTTCATTGCCCTTGTAGATCATAATCCGGTGCCCACGGAAGCAGCGCTCCGGTTCGAAACGGAACATGATCGGAGACTATCGGTAGGTGCAGGCAGCGTTTGTCGGGATCTCGTCTGAAGCTCTCTTGGCGTATTGTCTGGATTCATGAGAAAACAAAGCATATGTCTCTGTTTAGCTTTAGTTTTCGATAAGTACTTTGTGCCACGATACTTCCCTATGCGGGGATGGGATGGTTATGGGCAATAGCAAGCTGTCGACGAGCGACGAATTGGAAAACCTGATCAGGCAGCTTGGGTTGGCCCTCGAAGCATCTGGAATTGGCATATGGCAACACAACATCAGCCGAAACCAGACGCGTTGGGACGAGCAATTGAAAGCAATCTACGGCGTTCCGAAGGGGCCACTGGACGTCGTGTGGCTGGAGAGCCTGCATCCGGAGGACGTAGAGGCAACCAACCATATCTTTCAAACCGCCATCAGACAAAAGACAGATTACGCTTCGCAATTCCGTATCATTCGACCAGACCACTCCATCCGCCACATACGTTCACGTGCCAGGTACTTCATCGATGTCAACGGCGAACCGTGCTTCATCGGGGCCGAGTGGGACGTTACCGAGGATGTGCTCCGCAATCAGGAGCTGCAGCAACGCCAAGCCGAAGCCCGCTATGCCGCTGACCATGATTATCTCACGGGGCTTCTTAATAGGCGTAGTTTCGATACAGCCTTGGCCACGCTGGCACAGAACCCCGATACCCATGTCTCCATTTGTCATATCGACATTGATCGGTTCAAGGAGATCAACGATCGACTCGGTCACGCCGGCGGTGATATCGTCCTGCACCATCTCAGCCTAATTTTGTCGCAAACTGTCGGTGACAAAGATGTTGCCGCGCGGCTGGGCGGTGATGAATTCGCGGTGCTTTGCGTTGATTCAAGTGATTGTTCGATCGATGGCGTCGCCAAACGTATTCAATCAGCTTTGGAGCAACCGATCCCAGTCAATGGCCAATTTCTGACAGTTCAATGCTCGATCGGCATTGCCAGCGCCAAAAGCAATGATCTGACAAAACTTTTGTCACATTCTGACGTGGCGCTTTACCAGGCAAAAAGAAATGGCCGAAACCGCTGCGAAACCTTTTCACCGGCGATGGCATCGAACATGGCTGGTGAACGGCAATTGGTTGCTGACCTTCGAGCCGCATTGGAAGTTGGGCAAGTCGTGCCATTCTACCAAGTCCAGGTCGATGCCAAAACGCTTAAAATAAGTGGGATCGAGGCTCTAGCGCGTTGGCGTCATCCTTCAAGAGGCCTTTTGCAGCCGGCGGAATTTCTGGCAATTGCCACGACCAATAGCCTGATCGCGGCGATTGATGAAGCAATCCTCAAGGCCGTTTTGGCGGACGTTGATTTATGGTCAATGCGTGGGGTCGAAGTTCCTCGCATATCTGTGAATTTGTCGGCAGAGCGGCTCAATGATCCCCTTTTGATCGAAAAGCTCAATCGACTGAATATCCCGGCAGGACGCATCAGCTTCGAATTGATCGAAACCATTTTTCTCGATTCGCTAAACGACCAGATCAAGGCCAATCTCGAGGGCATCCGAGACCTCGGCATCGAAATCGAAATCGATGATCTAGGATCGGGTCACGCGTCGCTCTTGGGACTAGTGGAGCTTCGGCCAGATCGAGTTAAGATCGACCGCCAGCTCGTCGCGCCAATCCTGCAGTCGGTGACCCGACGCCGCCTCGTTGGTTCACTGGTCGATATTGCAAAGACGCTCGATATCCAGGTCGTCGCCGAGGGCGTGGAAACGTTCGAGCATGCCGACGTCCTTGCGGATTTGGGAGTGGAGTTTTTACAGGGATATGCGTTTGGACGCCCTGAAGTCGCCCATGATTTCGAAAAGCGGCTGCGGGGCACGCCGTTACCTGTGCGAAGGCTGGCCTGAAGACGACCGTCAGACTGGCACGAAGCCTACGCAACAGTCCGACAGGATCGTCCGAGGCAATCGCGATTCGGTCGAACTCAAATGGGGCGCCACTTTACATACGAAGGGAGCCCTCAGGCAAAGCTGCACGCCAGTCCCACCAATATCCCAAGCGCGATCAGGCCGACCGCGCCGCAAAGCATGGCCGACAATCCGACAGTGCGGCCGACCGGAGTGAAGTGAGTCTCGTTGTCAATTGGCTTCCCCTCGAATGTTTCCGCGCCAGGCATGCCCGATTCCGGAACTGTGCGATCAAATCGAGCCTCGGCTAGGTCGAGATCCCGTGCAGAAACGACCACCTGTCTGACGTTCTCGTCATCGAACTTCACGGTGAAAGCGATATCTTTGCCGTCTCGAAGATTTCTCACAACTGTTTTCGCGGCGGCGGCGGCGTCATCTGCTTCAACAAGCGAAGTGTGGGTCACCAGAAAATAAGGCATCGCAAGACTTTCTCCCGTGAGAGCGGAGCTCATCGACTACAATGGGTGAACGGTCAAGCTCTCCCGCAGCCATCATTGCAAGACCTGCCCCCGACATCCGTACCCGGCCACCTGCAGCATGGAACAGCTTGCTGGGAGCAGTCGATCCCGGTTTCCGCTCCTGGAGCGGCGCCACGCTAAACCTCCCGCGGCTGCCCCTTTAACCAGTCAAGCGGCGCGAAAGGGCTCCGGCCGCGGCGCGACCTACGACTGGTACGCTCATCTGAAGAAGGGCGGCGAGCCTGCGGCCATCCGGTAGAAGATGATAAAAAAACCGAGAGCGACCACCATACCTTCAGCGGCACGATAGACGCTCGCAAGAGGTGCAGATGCGGCTTCAAGGACCTGGTTGCGGCTGGCAAGCAGAATATGCCAGTCTTACAACGCGTCGATTGTGTGAAGGCGCCATTCAAAGCCAGCCGTTGCCCGGTTCCGAGGTGCGCCAGGGTACTCAGCACTTCTGGCATGACTTTAACAAGTTGCTCCTATTGCCGAACCGACTTTCAGCAAGAAGGGCTGGAAGTTACCGAGGAGGAGTTTTACAGGGTTGACGGTGAAAAACGATGATAACTTCGAACCGACGCCTCACTTTAGAAATCACCGAGGGCGTGTTGATATCGAATCCCGACCAGGCCCAACGAACGATTAACGATCTTCGTAAGGCCGGCGTTCGATTTTCGCTTGACGATTTTGGTTGCGGTTATGCAGGCATCGGCGCAATGCGGAAATTCGGCTTCGACAGCATGAAGATCGACCGCTCTCTTGTGTGCAGCCAAACAGGGACGCGGGGCAAACGCAGCCAGGGATGAGACGATCTGGAATCATGAAAAAGCCCGCCTGACCGGGGGTGGGATAGGCGGGCTCACTGGGAGCCGTCAGATTCGACGGCAGCTATTACCTACACCGTCATGCAACAGGCTTGCTTTGCAATCTACGTGGCTCTGGTATGCGGCTGTGTGTTGGCCAGCTCATGGAGCCTAAACCGTGGAGCACTGCTAGATGCAACCAAGCGGTAACGATTGCTGTGCCAGGGGCTTCCCGGCGCATCTCCGGTACCTCTTGTTGAATTACGGGCAATTTGAAGTCGCGGCCCGGTTTGCTGCCTGATCCTGAGACATTCCACTGGTGTTTTGACGGTGGCTTGACCGTTACAGTCGCTAGCCCTGCCATTGTTGTTGCTGCCGGTGGTGTCACTTCCTCTTCCGTTGTTGGAATTGCTGCCGCCGTTGGCAGAGCCTGAAAGCGATGGCTGATCATTTTATCGCAATCCCGATCGCGCGCTCTATTTCCATCTCCAGAAGGAGCCCGAACATGGAAAATATTAGAGAGTTTGCGACCAGCACGAATGGCGACCGCTGGTTCTTGGGTATCGATCAGTTGACCAACAAAGAGGTGGTTGTTCATCTGGGCAACCCATCATCCGGCGGTCATGAAACGATAACCTCCGTCGCCTCGTTCTTAAATCAACGCCCTCTCGGCCCGGAGCATAAGGCTTTGGATATGTTGCTTGCGGATCGAAGGGCAACCGAGGGCCAAGTGACCCCAGCAAAGCCGGTCTGATCAATTCCGAGGCATGCGACCGTTCCGCTATCGTTTCGCTCTCAAGCCCAGGGCCTTATCGAATATTTGGGCTATCTGCAGGCCTTCGAAGTATTTCCAATCTTCTGCGCTTAGCTCGGTTGGTGAGTGCAGCCCGAACAATTCACCTTCGCCCATATTGGCTTTGATGAAGGCTGCAGCATCCCTGGCGCTGTCGAATGTGCGGTCGCCATTCGAAATCGTAACCGTCCAATTCGTTCTCATCTTGCCGTCCTGCCAGCCATCTACGTCTCCTCCGGTTGCAAGGTAGAAAACAAATATCGCTCATGAGTCGCAACATCATTTCGGAATAAGCGAGACCTATTCACATTCTTCAACTAATCCAGGGGTGTTACGACGCATCCTTCAACCTGCGAGTTTCTGTGGCCGTCCGATCAGCAGATTGCCCGCCGGTCGGCCCAACTCGGGTTCCATCACATTCGCGTTACTCAGATTAAATACGGCACAAAGCGCCGCACCGAACGTTGGTCTGTGGAAGGCAAATGGTGATCTAAAATGAGAATTCTCGCAGTCATGAGCCTGTCTCTGGCGACTGCCCTGTCAAGCGTGCTGCCGGCTCAGGCTTTCCCTTCCATCAACAGCCCGGCGCTTCAGTCCTCGGATGTCCAGTTGATCCAATATCATGGGCGCGGATCGGGCGGTCGTGGTCATGGCGGATATTGGCCGCGCGGCGGCAGGCACTACGGTGGCTACCATCGTGGCTACGGACGCCATGGCGGTTACTACGGCGGGTATCGCCGGTACGGAGGCTATGGCGGCCACGGCTATTATGGCGGTGGCTACGGCTACGGCAATAACTACGGCGGCCTAGTAATCGGTGGGCTGGCAGCAGGCGTATTGCTCGGCAGCATGCTTGCTCAGCCAAGGTACTACGGCAATTCCGGCCAAAGCTGGTGCTATTCGCGATATCGTTCCTACAGAGCGTATGACAATACCTTCCAGCCTTATCATGGCCCGAGGCGCCAATGCATTGCACCGTACTAGGCCGTGAACTCAAAGACGCTTTGGGCCTTCTTCGGTCACGCTCCGGGGCAGAGCGGTGTGATCGTCGATGGGGTCGCGGGCCTCTTGCGGGAGGTTCACTTGTGCCGCGAATCGTTTGCCCCTCCGAAGCAGCGGATGACCAGCTTCGGTATCGTTGAGCGACGCGCGTGAAGGGGAAGCGGTCCTTCCGTGGCCGGCCGGCATTTATCGCATGACTCATACCGCCGACGGGCTACTGCAGAGCACTCGGTATTCCATCGGCTTCGCAGCGATTGAGCTCTTCGGCGATCTCTTTGGCGTCTCGCTTGCGGAGTTGCACGAATTCCTTACCGTTCGTTGCCGCGGCCTGTCCCGTGGCAGTATCAATAATCTGCCACGTTCCTGCAACTTCGACAGTCGCCACATAGCGCTCGCCGACCTGCCCTGGTTGCCGGGTTGTTCGCACTGAGTTGGAAGGATCGGTCTTAAAGGACATGTGACGCGACTGCGGCGATTATGACCAGGCACACTATGCCGACGCCGAGAGTCCACATGACTGCCTTCACGCGTGGGTTGGTCCGGATCCGCGTCTGTAAGTCAGGTGTGGGCGGAAGGCTGCTTGATTGCGAAGTGTCGAGACATCTTGCCATTGTGGCCCCTCGCCAGGATAACGTCCCCCACTCGTGCCCTGTTCCGACGCCGAGGCAGCGGGCATTGTCATTGATCATAAGTGATCACACTTTCTCCTTTGGCGGTCATCTCTTGGGCCTGTCTAGACGGCATCGCGCTCGTCGGGATATGTCGACGTGCACGGGGAGAAACCAACCTCTTCGGTTTTTCCACCGCATCTTCGTGCATCGTCACTCAAACCAACATCTCCACTGGCGCCGACCGGAGTGGGCGCGCTAGCCGCTTCATAGAACCGAGGCGCAGCCACGCAGCCCCGCGCAAGCCCTGCGATCAGGACCAGCCGCAGCGGCAGTTCGATCCCCATGCCCCCGAGAGGAGACACGAAGGCCCTGTCGAACTCTCTTGCTTTGAGATGCAGGGAAATCGATCTCGCATCTTACAGCGTCGCCGCCGCCCGGCCCGAATAGTTGTCGACAAAGCGTTCGCATCCCCAAGGTAAATAGAATTTAATCCCGACGACAAGTCGTCGTCGGGACTGGAACCCCAAACGTTATGCGAGCGGCCTGCGACCCGTCAGCAGCAAGTCTTCCTCTTCGTCACGTTGACGGCCTCCGAGGGCGGCGGCTGCACTTGCGATGAAGGCGCCGATCAGAAGCGAGATCGATCCGATCAGAGCTGTTGTCGCAGCGACCTTCCTCGCTTTGTCAGCGGCTGTCTGGGCTGCCACCTTGGCGTCGTCAATCTGCTTCAAGACGGTGTCCACACGACTGCGCGCGTCGGCTTCCGACAATCCGGTCCGTGCAGATACGATGGAGGCGATGTAGGTCCTGTCGCCATCGGGAACTTCTCCCGATATCGCATCGTGCATGAGAATGCGCGATACTTCTGCGGAGGCTGCGCCGTCATCATTCCTGGCGTTCGCGCTCGCACGCTCCGGCCGAAGAAGTGCGTCAGTGAAGTAGGATGTCGACAGGTCGGGCGCGCTCGAAGAGGACGAGGCTGCTGCTGCCCCGGTGGCGCCTGCCGCGGAAACGGCTGCCCCCGCTGCGCTCGCGCCCGCCCCTGCGAGTGAACTGAGCGACGATGCCAGGAATCCAGCGACGAAGATCGTGGCCACAGCCCAGCTGATGAACCCGTGCGCGGTGTCGCGGAAGAATACCTCATCCGTATGGACTGCTGCCCATTTCGTGCGCAGGCGGCCTGTGAGGTATCCGCCCAGTGCCGAAGAGAGCCATTGTACGACGATCAGCCATATCGCGGCGGTCGCTCCGATGCTTGTTGCCGAGCTGCTTTGTCCAGACCAGGGAGAGACCATTGTCAGGCCGACGCCGGATCCAAGCAAGAGAAGAATGAGGGTGATGCCGATGGCCGCGAACGCGCCTCCGGATATCGGCCCCCACGACATTGCAGACTTCGAGGACTCGACGGGCATTTCTCCCCGCGTTTCTGAAAGAGACATAACGTCTTCCTCCTATCGCATGAACAGAGCGAGGAGGATGATGATCGGTAGAGGAACACCGAGAAGCCAGAGTAGAATACCGCGTCCCATGATGGGATCTCCTTTTGAAATTAATATGTTGTGCAGGCAGAACGCTTACGTTGCGCAATTGTTCCGATATGTCCGCCTGATTGAATCTGTCGTTTCACTGAGCGAGCCATTTGAATTCCTCCAAATGGCTCGCTGGCATTTTTAGTGCCGTGATCACAATCGTTGCTTACGCCCCTGCGCTTACTTCGGCGGGGGTGAGGCCTTACCAACTTTCACCGATGGTTCCCTTGCCCAGACACGCAGTTTTCCAAGCTCGGATACAAATGCTGCAGACCCATCTTCTCCCGGCAGCGCAAGAACGCCTTCATCGAGCGCGTTGGCGATCCCGGCCTTTTCCAGAAGCGGCATCGCCGACTGTTCGTAGCCAATGAACTTGCAATGCTGGAACGCGTCGGCAACGAAGTCGCGTGCCGCTGCCTCGTTGACCAAATCTTCGATCGCGGCTGTCGATGTCAGAAGAGCAACGGCGTCGAACAGGACAGAGGGGCCACCGTCGATCATGTGATGTGCCTCGATCAGCCTACCGTCGGAGGCTACAACGCCCCCGACCTTGGGAGCGATCAGTTCGAAGGTGGCCTTCTGGTCAACGACAGCGTCGGCGAGTTCCTTCAGCAACCTGGCGTCGACACCGTCGGTGACAAGAATGCCGAGCTTACGGCCTTCGAAGCGTTTGGGACCGCGTTCTACGATGCTGAGCGCTGGCGACGGCTCCAGATCCTGACGGGTGGGCATCGCCGCCTCGGCAGGGTTCGGCATTTGCTGAAAGCCGAGCTTCTGGGCAACGGTGGTTGCCAGCGTTTCATCAATGTTCAGCAGATGGGAGACCATCCGCTCGCGGATGACCGGCATCTCGACTTTACTGAGTTCGAACGTCAATGCCGCCGCGATGTGGCGCTGCTCGGCACCCGTCTGGCTGATGTAGAACTGACGCGCCTGGCTATAGTGGTCGGCAAAGCTCTCCGGCCGCAGCCGGGCTTTGGAACCCTGTTCCTCTTCGGGGAAATGGCGGTAGCCGCGCGACGGGGATTCTCGCGGGCCGTCGCGACGCGAGTTCGGTTGATAATTCGTCCGCCCGACAGGGTTGCGCATCGCCATGTGCCCGTCCTGCTGGAAGTTATGCATAGGACACTTTGGCGCGTTGATCGGCAGATGGGTGAAGTTCGGTCCGCCAAGACGCTTCAGCTGCGTGTCGAGATAGGAAAAGTTGCGCCCCTGAAGCAGGGGGTCGTTGGAGAAGTCGATGCCTGGCGGCACGTTCTGGGTCATGAACGCCACCTGCTCGGTTTCCGCAAAGAAATTGTCAGGCATGCGGTCGAGTACCAATCGGCCGATCGGCTGTGGCGGGAGAATTTCCTCCGGAATGATCTTGGTCGGATCCAGCACATCGAAGTCGAAGCTGTCGGCAAATTTCTGGTCGAAGAGCTGGACCTGCAGTTCCCATTCCGGGAAATTGCCAGACTGGATGGCGTTCCACAGATCGCGGCGATGGAAATCCGGATCGGCCCCGTTGATCTTGACGGCCTCGTTCCAGGCCACCGACTGCAGACCAAGCTTCGGCTTCCAATGGAATTTGACGAAGGTGGACTCCTCCTTTGCATTGACGAGGCGGAACGTGTGGACACCGAATCCTTCCATGAACCGCAGCGATCGGGGGATCGTGCGATCCGACATGATCCACATGACCATGTTCATGCTTTCCGGCGTCAGGCTGATGAAGTCCCAGAAGTTGTCGTGGGCCGTCTGCGCCTGCGGAAATGCCCGATCCGGCTCCTGCTTGGCAGCATGGATCAGGTCGGGAAACTTGATGGCATCCTGGATGAAGAAGACGGGGATATTGTTGCCAACCAGGTCCCAGTTGCCTTCGTTGGTGTAGATCTTCACCGCGAAGCCGCGGACGTCGCGCGCGAGATCAGCCGAGCCCTTGTTGCCAGCGACAGTCGAAAAGCGAACGAAGGCCGGGGTCTTCTCGCCGGCGCGCTGGAAAAGATCGGCGCGTGTGTATTCTGCCAATGACTCGTAGGTTTCAAAATAGCCATGCGCCCCGTAACCGCGCGCATGGACCACACGCTCCGGGATGCGCTCATGGTCGAAATGAAAGATCTTCTCGCGGAAATGAAAGTCGTCGACGACCAGCGGCCCGCGCGGGCCGATACGGAGCGAGTTCTGATCGTCTGCGACCGGCCCGCCCTGAGCGGTTGTCAGAACAGGCGTGTCGCCTTCCGCAAACTGATGAAGTTCGCCGCCGTTGCCGCGGGCCATCTTCTGGTCGTGGATCGTCGCGGATGCTGCCATTTTAGCAGTCTGAGCGGGTGCTGGCTTTTTAGCCATGAGGCGTTCCTTTCAACATGAAGACAAAGCAAAAAGCCACCTCGAAAGGCGGCCTTGTGTCGATGTCAGCGATCAACTGGCTGTCTTTTGCGAGCCTTTGTCATTGGCCGAACCCTCGGCAAGCACGGACAGCTTCCGGTCGGTGGCGATCTCCTCCTGCAAGGTCGCATCCAGCAATGAAACCGCTTCCTTCATCCCAAGCTGGTTGGCCCAGGACTTCAGCGTGCCGTAGCGAGCAATCTCGTAATGCTCGACGGCCTGCGCCGACGAGATGAGGCCAGCGTCGAGCGCTGCGGTCCCCTTGTACTCTTCCATGATTTCCTCGCCTTCAGCGAGAATGCCTTGGATGGCCTCGCATGTCTTGCCACGCGCTGGCTTGCCGAGGAGTTCGAAAATCTGTTCAAGACGCTCGATCTGGCCCTGGGTCTCGTCGCGGTGCTGCAGGAACCCTGCCTTGCCGTCTTCCGACTGTGCAGCACGAGCCATCTTCGGCAGCGCTTTCAGGATCTGCTTTTCGGCAAAGTAGATGTCCTTCAGCGTGTCGAGGAAGAGGTCGTTTAATGTCTTTTCGGTTGCCATGTTGAGATCCGTTCAATTTCTGGGTGAGGGGTAGCGACAGGCAAACCTTTGAATGCTTCCAAGGTTCCACCGCTGACCGAAGATCGCCTGCGTTCGGAACACGAAAATCTTCGCAATTGGCCGGACCGTCGCGATCGGGGAAAAGACGCAGGCCATTAACTGTCATGGCAAGGCCGCGCGCACAGGCGCGAAGGATTGATCGCGTCGCCGACGCACTAGTGTCCGTTCGTTAGTCCTTGGTTTAATCGCTGCGTCCTGGTGAGCGGGCTTGCCGGACCGTTGCCGCCGCCCATGTTCGTTCAAATCGAAACGGGTGGGGAAACGACGTGATGGATTGGATAGTTGACCTCGGGTTTCATATGAACCTCCTCCGACATCTTGTCGTGCTTCTCCTTGCTTACGTGCTTGCTCTGCCGATCGCCTGGGATCGCGAGCGCAACGAACGAAGCGCTGGCCTTCGAACTTTTCCACTGGTGGCGATCGCGGCGTGCGGGTTCATTCAGGCAGCCGAGACCGTGACCAAAGAGAATGCCGAGGCAACGGCAAGGATTGTCGAAGGCATAATCAACGGCGTTGGCTTCATCGGCGGAGGCGCGATCCTCGTCGGCAAGGCCAGCATCCGGGGGACCGCGACGGCTGCTAGCCTATGGGCCACGGGTGCGATCGGCGCAGCGGTCGGTCTCGGAGCCTATGAGACCGCCGTCGTACTTTCCATCGCCACGTTCGTCACGTTGCGCGTGATGACGAACTTCAAGGTCGAGAAGAAGGAAACGGGTCCGGAGGGCACGCCGGCTAGCGAGAAGGATTGACGCGTGGGCTGGCATTTCATCACCTATGCATTGGAATCGACCGTTGTCCGACTGGCCATGAAGTCTTCCTCAAAGTGGGGTTAGGCCGCAGCGTTCTCCTCCAAGGCGTACCTGCGGCAATGTTGCAGGTATGCCGCTTCATGCGCTGAGACGAGATCAACGACGCTGTTCCAGAGCCAGGAAGGAGCATCGAGGGCGCGAGATCGCTTGCGTTGAAGCTCCTCAAGCCATGCCGCGCGCTGGAGCGAATTCATCTGTCTTGCATGAGCGACACCAACCACATGCGCGAGGAATTCGGCGACGCTCAAGGCTTCATCGCGCGTCAAGGCCTGGATCTCCAGTTTCAGGTCCTGAGGGAGCAGCTCTCGAACAAAAACCGGCTTTCCCATTAGAAGCGCACTCTTCATTCGACCGCCAAGAAACGGGGAAAGATGCCTTGCGCCCGTGACGACCCGATCTGCGTTGTCCAACGGAAGCGGGCTCGCCAAATCGTGCGGCGAGGCGGGATCGATCGCTTCCTTGATGTCGATGAGACAATGCCGGGCATTATTGCCGCGGCCGACCTTGGCCAGAACCGCGATCCGCAAGCGTCCGAGCGAACTGCAGCCCTTTCGCCAGTAGGCGGCATCCACCACTCTGACACGCGCTTCTTCTTCAGGCTTTCTGAGCGCGTTCGCCAAGCCACGAATGGCATCGGTCATGAACAGATCGTCGACGGCGCTCCGTTCTTCCGCTGTCAGAGGCCAGAAACGAGAGCCTAGCGGGAGTTCCGGCTCGATCCCTTCGATCCGCTCATCAGCGAGATGCTTCCAAGACCGCTGGGCGGCCTCTCTCATCACCAGCTTGACGGTCTTTGGAACGGAGACGACGTCGCTGAGATTTTCAGGTTCGGCCCCGGGCACAAACGCCGCGCCATACCCATCCATCATTCGCTCCAGCATCAGAGCGGTGGTCACGCCCGGAAGGTCGGAACCGCGGGCCGCCATCGCCAGCGACAGCGCCAGCCGGACGAGGTCGTGCGCGGGGTTGCCGATTACGGTCTGGTCGAAGTCGCGGATCTGAACGGCCAGCTCGCCGGACTTGCTGGCAACTGGGCCGAGATTGCCAACATGACAGTCTCCACAGATCCACACGGGAGGGCCCTGCGGAAGAGGCGGTCGGTCGGAGTTTTCGAGCCATTCGTAGAACCGAGCGGTGCTTCCTCGGACATAGGCATGGGCAGAGGCCGCCATCTTGCGGTTTCGATCGGATATCAGTGTTTTCATCCGATCGGCAGGCTGAACGAAGATTTTCATAAAAGTCTTTCAACGGAACGAGGCGGCACATGTCGCAAGCCTAGAAATAGGCACGCGGCAAATGGTTCCATTCTGCGATTATTTGCAGCATCGGCGGCGAATGCTCCATCTGCCGGCGCAGCCTGTTCTCTCTATGCCAGCGGTCGAATCCTTCCGGTGCCAAACAGGCCGAGCAGATCGGGTATCCGACTGCAGGCCTCTTCGGCTATTCCGACATGTATGGCCGCTTTCCGGGCGGCCAGGCGCAGTACCTTCGCGTCCCGTTCGCCGACGTCGGCCCGATCAAGGTCCCCGAAGGTCTAAGCGACGAACAAGTACTGTTCCTGAGCGACATCTTTCCGACCGGCTACATGGCGGCGGAGAACTGCAACATTCAGCCCGGTCAGACGATCGCAGTCTTCGGCTGCGGCCCGGTTGGCCTCTTCGCCATCAAGTCCGCGTTCCTTCTTGGCGCCGAGCGCGTCATTGCCATCGACACCGTCCCGGAGCGGCTCGCGCTGGCTCGGGAGGCCGGAGCTGAAACACTCGACTACACGGACGAGGACCTGCAGAAGAAAATTGGTGAGACGACAGGTGGCAACGGCCCCGACGCCGTCATCGAGGCCGTCGGCATGGAAAGCCATGGTGCCGGTGGCATGATGGAAGGACTGCAGACCAAACTCACCTCCACGGAACGGCCCTATGCGCTTACCCAGGCGATCCTCGCCTGCCGTCCCGGCGGGACGGTCTCGCTTCCTGGCGTGTTCGTCGGTCCCGCGGTCCCCGCGCCCCTGGGAGCTTTCGTTGGCAAAGGTCTAACGTTGAAGACCGGGCAGACGCATGTGCAACGCTATCTCGAACCGCTAATGAAGCTGATTGTGGCAGGCAAGATCGACCCCTCATTCCTGGTCACCCATCGCATTGGCCTGGACGAAGGTCCCGCTGCCTACAAAAAATTCCGAGACAAGGAAGACGGTTGCGTAAAGGTCGTCATCCGGCCCAACGGCTGATGCGGCAGGCGCGATCGCGGGTTTCCGGACCAAGGATCGCGATGCCCAAGCCCCAATTGTCTAAGCGGCCTCATGACACGTCCGAATTGGCCGACGTCAGGTTTAACGTCAAAGGGAGATCCTACATGCAACTCATCGATATTCAGGTTGGCGACGTCATCGACGGAATGGTGACCGTGGAATTTCGGTGAGGGGGCGGCGAGTTGGTCTCAGTTCGGACTGTCGCCGCGCACGCAGATGATGACGACGCCGGCGATAGTTCATGCCAAGGCGGTGTTGGTGCAACTCGCGTCTTTTGGTGAAGGCGCCGACCCGAAATAGGCGACCTCGGTTGTCACTGGGCAAACACCGATGTCGATATCCCGAATACCAGCGCTCCCAGTATTCCAAGGATCATGGGGCATAGCGTCACATCAAGCGCTCTGGCAAATAGCGCGGTCACGATAGCGGCCGTTAGGAGTTGAAATGCCACGGTCGGAGCCACGCCAGCAAACACTGGGGCGATAAACGCGATAAGAACGCCAATGAAACTTGATGCCAATGCATTGACTGTGCGCCCGGCTGGATCAAAACCGTGTCCAACACAGCTTCCAACTAGAACTGACAGACAGAGAAATGACATCGCCTAGTTCTGAACGTCATCGCGGCTCGGCCGCGCGGGCGTACTTTTGATGTCTAATTGGTTGTTCTCACTTTTATCGATCGCTGTCGACTGCGGGGTCTGACTGCCCGGAGCCGTATCGGCTTGCTTCGCGCTCGGGTTGGCCGATGGGCCTGGCGCGGAAGCGGACGTCGCAGATTTGTCTGGATCGATATGCCTGCCCCACATTTCAACGCCGAGCCATCCTACCGCGGAAAGGACCAACGCTGCGACGAGTACGATGAGCACTGGCTTACCTAACGCAGCTTGCCTTGCTTCTGCGGCGCAAGCGGTGTTGCGTGCTCGTTCTTGATGGTTGTCATTGGGTCGGACTTCCTCGGTGCTATTCCTCAGCACGGCGGGGGATGAGTTTGGATATCGCAAATGGCTGTGAGAGCAGGCCCGCGTTAAGCGGGCCGCTCTCTTCTCAACGCTGCTATTTGCTATTCTTGTGGCTCTGCTCGCCAGCTTTCACGTGCTGCTCGTGTGAGCCGCCACGCATACCGCCGGATTCGCTTTTGGAATCCGATCCGGATCCGGAAGCTTTTTTCTGATCGGCAGCCTTAGCGTGTTGGTCGGGAGAGCCGCCACGCTTGTCGTCGGATCCACTCTTCGAGTCCGAACCCTTATGGCTCTGGGATCCTGTTTTCGAATGCTGATCGGATGAGCCGCTTTGGTTGGCCATTGTGTTTCCTCCATGAGGACCATGATTGGCCTCACACGATAACCAGCTCGTCTATGCATTGTTCCTTACGAATGCGGCGGTTATCGAAAAGGCTGCCGATCAGAACGCCCAACCCCTAAAGATCAAGCGGCGCCCATGCAGAAGATGAGCGCCGAAGCAAATGGCCCGCGCGACATATAGAATGCGACGGATTGGAAGCGGGGTGAGCTGGACGGTCGGTGGAAACAAGGAGAGCACCACCCGGTTTTCCTTGAAAGGACTAAGCATTCACTAAACCAGCACCTGGTGATGTGGTTCACGCCGTCAATGTCTCTATCGGGTGAGACCCCAAGGGAAGCCCACTGCAGCGACGACGCCCACTGTAGCGAGTGGCCGCTCCTTGATGATCGTTTTGAGGTCTTTGAATACAGTTCGCGCATCCGCTCTTGCGGGGGAAGCGGGCGGGTCGACATCGGGTTTGGCTTTCGTTCGTTCGGCCTCGTCGGGGTCTGTTCGACCGGAAGGAATGCTGGTGCGGATCATCGAAAGAGGGTCGGAAGCTGGAAAGGAATCTTTGAGACCCTTATCGAGGTCGCTGTCGGCGGCGCGATCGCGCTGAAGTGCCTGTTCATTCTCCATCGACTGCACTGCGGCGAGGTCTTGGGATCGTCTGGCACAATGGTTTCCTCCGGTTGGTCCCCGTTAACCCACGCAGGGTGTCGAAGTTCCGCCGATCCGAATCTATGTCGGATATCCCGGAAGTTGTCTTGTCTGGATGGGTCCTTAAATACCCTTAGAGGAAGCAAAGGAGCACGGCCATGCACCAACTCATACTGGTGGATGCCGATGTGGCCCAGTCAGGTTTGAGGCGAGCGGAGAACCGTTTTGCGCGACCTACTGCCACTGCGGCGATTGCCGAAGGGCAAGTGGCGCACCCGTCGCCACATTCGTTGGATTTATTGCCAGCGACGTGTGTTTTCAAAATGAGAGAGGGGCTACCTGTGGAAATCATCCCCTTCAGCGAACCTTCTGTTCGACTTGCGGAGCTCCGATCGCATACGTCGACTCTCGGCTGGATGATCAGATTTTCTTCATGTTGGGTGCGATGTCCTCCGTACAACCTGATACCCCGAAGCCACGGCTCGTCGGCATCGACCACGTCTCCTTGGAGGTCGGCAGCATCGAAGAAGCGGTGTACTTTTACGGCCGGATCTTCTCGTTCGAGCTCAGAGGAACGCACAAGGGCGACAGCGAAGAATGTGTGATGGCTTTCATCGATATGGGGACCAATTCCTTGCTTTGACCAAGGGCCGACACCAGGCCCCCGAATACCAATAGGCACTTCGGTCTCGTTATAGACGATCGGCCCAAGGTCGCGTCGATCGCAACGAATGCGGGATCTGTCCTGCTGGAACGACCCTTTCTTGATTTCCTTTACCCCTGGGGCAACCGGATTGAGGTGGTCCAATACGACGAAGTCGAGTTCACGAAGACAGAGGGCGTGTTGCACAGGCAGCACCCATGTCGGAAAGTCCGCGGCGATCCAACGTGAAATCGAGAAAAAGGCATGAACTGAATTTACCTGGTGAATGCTGGTCGGTGCCCGCAGGAACGCGACCAGCTGGAGCCGGATGGGATCGGCCCCGCCATTCAACTCTTTCGGTGACATACCGTTCCGACGCTAATCCAAAGGATGATGTCGTTGACCGAACCAGACGCCACGCCGTAACCGCGACCCCTTCTCAATTCGATGCTCGATATCCACTTCACCGGGGTTGAAGGGAAAGTCGCCGTCACGCCGCGGATAGGAGTTTCCAATGCGAGTGACGACGCGGTCATCTTGCCAGTCGAGCGATGAAATTGCCAATATAACCTGTCGCCAGCACCATCATCATGTCGAGCGATGGTTTGAATTGTTCGAAGCGGAGTCGGACGCGAAGACGCACAGAAGCTGTGCGATGCGGCCGTCGGGTTTACAGAGGTCACCGGAAGGCCGACGATATCGCGACCATTCGGATGGGATGCGCGCGTGAACGCACCCACTTCAGCCAGTATGCACTAACCGCGAAGCGAACGATTACTCACATCGACGACGCCGACACGAGACCGATCGTAGGTTTCATACCGCTGGGCTCCTGTCCGCCATTCAAAGCCGTTCTGACCTCCTCCTCGTTCCATCCGGCCTCAACCGCGGAGGAAATAATATCGTGCTCCTTTTCGGCATTTGAAGACTTCGAGACTTCGTCCAGACGCCTGCGCGCCGTTTCCAGACACTGCCGAAGGTTGTCGGCTCTGGCGGGATCGTCAGTCGCGTGACTTGGGGATGCAACGTAGGTCATCGCGGTATCTCCAATTGGATGTTCTTCAAGCGGTTCCGTGCTTTGAGCGTTCAAGCTGACGCTCCAGTTCAATGTTTTCGGATGGATGATCGCCGCTCCGCAACTTGCGCCGAGCACCCTTTATCTCCTTGGCTGACACAGTAACACGGGTACTACTGTCGTCGGCAATGCCAGGTCGACTTTGGGCGATGCTTTCCTCCTTCGGGCGGTCGTTCGGACCGTTTGTGATCTTGGACATATTGCGCTCCTTTCCCAACACAACTCCCTGGCCGCGATGGTGTTCCGCGCGGTCGGAAGGTGCTCGGTTTTCGCGCCGGAGCCTCCAGGGCTGGAACGACGAGGGCGGTAGGAGGTTTAAAGGTCGACACCCGGTCAAGGAGGAAGACATGAGGAAAAAAAACCGCAACGCGGCCTCGGGAGCGGGGGGACTCGCGCCGCGAAGTCGAAGGTTTAACAGGTCGTTTTGACTAACCCGGCGGTTATCAATGCCATCCGCGGGTGAAACGCGCGTTCCAAAGGTTCGCCGCGCAGCGCGCGGAAACGCGTCACAGTAACGTTTCCGTAGACAATGGCGCTGGCGATCGACACGCCGCGGGAATTCCGACCGGATCGCTGGGCGCGAAGAAGGGCTTGAATGGTGGAGCGAACAGAAGAGGAAATCGCAGATCGCCGAGCGCGTCGCGCCGCACGCCGACAAAAACAGCGTGAAGGTAATGTCGATCGGGCCGCGAAAATGCACCAAGCGCGCCTTGCCACTCCGCGCGGCGTCGAAGTCGCAACCGGGGATCGTCAGGCGGGACACATCTATATCGGTTGCTCGGGGTGGTACTATTGGCATTGGAAAGGGAAGTTCTATCCTGCGGATGTCCCGTCGAGCAAATATTTCTCGATCTATCAGGACCACTTCAAAACCGTCGAGCTCAACGCTTCATTTTATTCGTGGCCCACAATCGGAGCGGTGAAGACCTGGATCCGACAGGCAAACCCTGGTTTCGTTTATACCGTCAAGGTCTGCGAGCTGATCACTCACATCAGGCGGTTCGTGGATACAAGAATTCTGATCGAGGATTTCGGGTATATCGCCGACCTTCTCGGGCCGCAGATGGGATGCTTTCTGTTCCAGCTGCCGCCGAGCGTCCGTTACAGTCCGGAATTGTTGCGCTCCGTATTGTCGCAACTTGACCCCCGTCGCAGGAACGTCGTCGAATTCCGTCACGTGAGCTGGTGGAATGAGGATGTGTTCAGCGCCTTCAAAGCAGCTAAGGTGATTTTCTGCTCTTGCAGCGGACCTCGATTGCCGGATCAGCTCGTGCGGACAACCGATGACATCTACGTTCGGTTTCACGGGATCAAGCAATGGTATCGCCACGATTATGCCGATGCCGAGCTCATGGTGTGGGCCGAGCGCATAAAGCAGTGCGGCGCCAAGACCGCGTGGGTCTATTTCAACAACGATCGCGACGGTCATTCCATCAAAAACGCACAGCGGTTGTCTGAGCTGCTCAGCGAAACCCCATCGAACTAACGAAATAGGCGGTTTGCTTTTGGGGGCGACCGACCCGGTAACGTCGAGTTACTGGCGCGACCATCGTTCTTGAGGGGCCACGGAACAAACGCCCATTCCCCTGGTTGAGGATAGAGCTAGCGGTTGTTCCGCTGCCCCTTTTGGAGGAATCCCCATGCCCAGCGACATCAACTCAAAACCTGGGGGCGATGTGTCACCGGTCGCGTCATCCAACGGCGCCGACGGTAGTGTAATCAAGACCCCATCAGCAGACCTACACGAGCTTAAAGACAAGGTCCGTGACGATGTGACGGTAGTCACGGAGGCCGTCAAACAGAGCGCCGATAACGCCATGCAGAAAGTGGAGGACACGGTCGCCGAACAGACGACCTTCGCCGCCCGCCAGGTCGGCGGAATCGCAACGGCTCTTCAGAAGGTGGGTGCCGAACTCGAAAACGGTGAGCAGGCGTCGATCGGCCGCTATGCCACGCAAATCGGCGAAAGCGTTCGATCAATCGCGGACAACATGGAAGGCCGTGATCTCCGCGAAATAGCTGCAATGGCCGAGGACTTTGGCCGCAAGCAACCGTTGGCCTTTCTCGGCTTTGCGGCCCTTGCGGGCCTGGCAGCAAGCCGATTCCTGACCGCGTCCGCAAGTCATCCTACTTCTGGTACCACGCCAACCATGGCGATCGCCTCTGATGATTTCAGGTCCCCAGAGGCTAGCTACGTCGTGTCACGAGGAGGGCAGAACAATGGTTAGCTCGACCGACAATATCCCTTTGTCTGAACTCCTCGGGGGCCTTGTCTCCGACGTCTCGGGTCTTCTGCGGAAGGAGATCGATCTCGCAAAAACAGAAGCTTCGGAAAAAGTATCGAAAGCTATGACCGGCGTTGAGGTGCTGGTGATCGGCCTTGTCCTTGCAATCGGCGCGGTCGGCGTTCTGTTGAGCGCTGTGGTCAGTGCTTTGGCGACTGTTATGGTCCATCAAGGCATGGCGGAAACGACCGCGCACGCGTTGTCTGCCCTGATCGTCGGGCTCGTAGTAGCGGGCCTCGCCTGGGCACTGGTTTCAAAGGGCATCGCAACATTGCGTGGCGCCGCCTTCAAGCTGGATCGGACAAGTGCTTCGCTTCGCCGCGATGTCGACGTCGTCAAGGAGAAAATGTGATGGACAACCTATTGGAAAAATCCTCCGCTGACATCCAGCTGGAAATCGATGCAGATCGCCGGAGGATCGAAGATCGACTCGACGCCATCCAGGAGCGGATGTCACCTGGACAGCTCGTCGATGAGGTGCTCGCCTATGCCAAAGGCAGCGGGGGTGGAGAATATGTCAGCAACCTTGGTAAAGCGTTGAAGGCCAACCCTCTTCCTGTCGCGTTGATAGGCGTCAGCCTGACATGGTTGATGGCTAAGCAGGGAAGCTCGGCAATGACGCCGGCCTCCAACAAAGCATCGCTTCAGAGATATCCTCTCTATTCCGCTCGTGGAACAATACGGCGCCTTGGCCCACCGGAAGACATGGAGGGTGCGCGCTACAGTCACTTCACCGATGACGCTGGTCAGCAATTCAAGGCATTGACGGACGAGGCGGGCCGTCGAGCCGGCAACTTTGTTGATGCGACGGGACAGGCATATCGCGGCTTTGCCGATGCGACAGGTAAGCAAATTACCCAGATCGCGGACGAAGCTGGATCAATGCTTGATGCATCAACTGGCTGGGCATCGGAAAGCTGGCAGCAGGTGAAGGAAACAGCTAGCAACATTGGTCAGAAGGTCAGTGATGCAGCGAACTCGGCATCCAGTTCAGTATCAACGGCGGGTTCGACAGTCATGGACCAATCAGCTCGCCTCAATGAGGCCATCCTGAAGCAATTTCGAGATCAACCCTTGGTCGGAGGTGCGTTGGCTTTCGCGGTAGGTGCCGCGATCGGCGCAGCGCTTCCACACACCGATCAGGAAGATCAAGTCCTGGGGGACGTATCTGACTCTGTCAAGGCCAACGTCGCTGCGACAGCCTCCGATCTCGTCGATCAGGGAACAGAAATCGCGTCGGACGTCTACGACAAAGCTGTCAACGTCGCATCCGACGTCCATGACGCCGCAAAGGATCGGATCGCCGAGGAAGTTGACCGTGTGAAGGAACAGAACGCGACCGAACAATAGGCAGGTTGATGAGCGCGCTTTGCGGTGTTCGCGGAAGATGTCCTTCAATCGTCGCCTGAGGGGCAACAAGGAGCTACGAATGCGATGACAGCGCGCGACAGGGAGTATCCGAATACCGTTGAAGGCGTGGACGGCGCTGACCGAGGACGCCAGGCCGATACTCCAAACCAGATTCCAGTTAAAGGACTACGCGACGTGTTCTGGCGCGTAGTCGAGTCTGTCATCGCAGATCGGGTGACCTTGATTGCCGCGGGCGTTACCTATTTCCTTTTGCTGTCTTTATTCCCGGCACTCGCCGCTCTTGTCGCTCTTTATGGGTTTATCGCCGATCCCACGTCAATCATGGGTCACATCGGTTTTCTCGCCAGTGTATTTCCGCCGGGTTCATTCGATCTCATCCTCAATCAGCTTACAACATTGACGCAGCAGAAACCGTCGGCACTCAGTTTTGCTTTTGTCGGCGGTCTGGGCGTTGCGCTGTGGAGCGCCAATAGCGGTATGAAGGCGTTGTTTGACGCCATGAACATCGCCTATCAGGAGGAAGAGAAACGGAGCTTTCTATGGCTCAATCTTTTGTCTCTGATGTTCACGATTGGCGCCTTGTTTATCGCCATTGCTCTTGTTACGGCTATCGGCTTACTGCCTGCACTGCTGGCTTATTTTTGGCTCGATCGCTGGCAGGAGCTGCTGGCGCGCTTTGCTCGGTGGCCTTTTATCCTCATCTTCCTCGGATGTGGGATCGCCGCCATCTACCGGTATGGACCCAGCCGCGAACGCGCGAAATTGACATGGCTGAGCTGGGGCGTCGCATTCAGCACGCTGTTATGGCTCGCTGCTTCCATCCTGTTCTCCTTCTATCTTGAGAACTTCGCGAACTACAACGCGACCTACGGCACACTCGGCGCACTGATCGGATCAATGGTGTGGGTTTGGATATCCGTCATCATTTTGATTGTCGGAGCAGAGCTCAACGCCGAACTTGAGCATCAGACGGCGCGTGATTCCACAACCGGAGCACCTTTACCGATGGGCGAACGCGGCGCTTTCGTTGCTGACACCGTCGGCAAGACTTCGGATTGAGGTCTTTTCGCTAATTCGAAAGCCTTTGCGGTCAATCATCGCCGCCGTACCTGCCTTGATCAGCAGTTCTGCCGTGTCACGAATGATGCTTGTGCAGGTGGATTATTTGGGAAGCCACAGAGTCCGGATCACTGCTATCCGGATTGATACCTGCTTCGGGACGCACAATATCAAAAACTTGCTGGCTACTTCCGCGTATGATCAATCATATCTGAGCGTGCTCTAATCTGTTCCTGAGTAGTCGGGGCCAGTGTCAAGTCAACATTATAGGGCGGCAAAACCTGAACATTGCGCCAAGCGTTCGGCCGGAAGGTGTCGACCCGCCTCACTGGCCTTTTGTTTGCTGAGCCGCGCGCGATTAAACATGTCATAATTGGTCTCCTTGGCGCTCGATAGAATTTCTATCATGCTTATGAGACAATCTTCGCAACTGATAATAGTTCCCTCCGTGCGACATTCGCGTGGATGCAATTTCGAGAGCAAAAGACTCCTACGATTATACGGTCCGCCTAGCAGCGGGCATCCTCAATATCGCGTTGGTGGAACCAAGCAATCCTTGGAGGGTTACTGTTTTGGCCGTTTGGCGTCATCCGCCGGACGAGGCCGATAACCACTATCAGGGGATTTCACATGGAAAACGCAGGAATCGGCTGGATCGCCGCAATCATCATCGGCGGCCTCGCCGGCTGGCTCGCCGAAATGTTCATGAAGAGCAACATGGGTGTGCTCATGAACGTCCTTCTCGGGATCGTCGGCGCGGTCGTCGCGAACTTCATCCTGTCTTTCTTTGGCGTAGTCCTGGGCGGATGGCTAGGCTACCTGATTGCGGGCTTTATCGGCGCGTGTATTCTTATTGCTCTCGCCAGAATGGTCAGGCGTACCGCCTGAGAAAAAGAGAGGCGGGCCGTGGCTCGAAAACCGCAAAGCGCTCCGAGACTTGAGCCCTGGCGCCTAGCCATGCCAGGGCTGGTCGCCAATTCCGGGATGGTCATGAGAGCGATTTCGGTCCTGCCATCTTCAAGGTTTACCAGCGAGGCAGGGACTTTCCGCCCTTTGGTTGGTGATAGATCGGTTCAAGCTTAGTCAGAGAGCGATGCTTGTCGGTTTCACCAGGAGGTCGCTCCGTGGTCGGGTGAGTGCGCCGTTCTCCGATGCCCTTTCGGGCTGCCGTCGGTGCATCTAGTGGCACGCTTGGTAAGCATGTTTTGCGCTGAAGGGGTCGCTCTCCAATATGGTGTTGCAGGTGGATAGCAGGAGCTTCGAGACAGTAAAGATTCCGGCACGATGATCGTCACAATCCCACGATGTATCTGACACTCCGGCAAAGCCGCTCACTCCCTGTAGCTTCCTCATGGCCGCCGCGCCTTCGACGGGCGGCGCCGGCGAATCGAGGTGAAGTTTTCACCAGTTGTCGAATGTCGGTTCGTAGGTCTGACAGTTATACAGGCGGCAGCTACCGCCCTTGGCAGGAACGTAGTCTTCAGTGGCCACATCGCTTGGATCGCAGTAGCCGCTGTCGTTAACATAACGATCGTAGAGTGTTCCCGACCCCCGCGATCCAGGATGGGTGATAATGACCGCTCCCTGCCTTGCTATCATGCTGCGAAGCTCCCGGCACGTATGGCTAGTCGCGCTTACGCGCGATATCGCGGAAGCGGGACCAACTCCGCAGGCTAAAAATGACAGCGTCACGAGGACAAAACTGAAGAGGGCGATCGATTTCATTGTAGGAATCCTTTGCGCTACCATGCAAAACGAGCGCGCAAGGCCATAGTTCCCCGCTGCGATCTGCGAGCGGGAGCTGTATAAGGCGAGGGCCAACTCAGGCCCGGTCATGCGCCTCGACGGGATGGATATGAAACGAGCGCTTGAGGGGATCGACCTTGTGACTGAAAACAGCCACTCATAGCACCTCCGGCCGGACATAGGGTGGCGCTTATCGCACTTTTGCTGTCGAGATCGCGACCCGCCGCAACCGAGGCTTGTCCGGATACCCGTTCATGTCCGCCACCGGCCAGGGTGATTTAACTGTCCTCGCCGTACCTGGTTCGACGTATATTCTTTCGATGGCAAATATATGGGATCCGCTGATGGGCACGGAAGTTGACGAGCCTGGAATTTGGATATGGTCTATTGATGAGGACCTGGTGTACGGCGATACGACGTTGGCCCGTCTCTTTGGGCTCGACCCCACCGAAGCAATCATTGGCCTACCGTCCGCGGATTATCTCATCAGAATACATGCGGATGACAGAGAGCGTGTCGCTCGGGAGGTTACCGACGCTGTCGTTACCGGGTCATCATATTTTGCAGCGTATCGAGTACGCGATTATCTTGGGATGACACGTCGCGTTATCGCGCTTGGACGTTGCTTTCGAAACCGGGCAGGTCATCCGGTTCAATGTGCCGGGATCACCTACCCAGTGGACCTCATGATTTAGGGGGCTGCCTACATTGCGATAGCTCCCAACGCGTCATGCTACCTGGGAAGCATCTGGCATGACCAGACGCCGACCGGCGCATCGCGCGTCAACGGCGAAAAGCGAGGTCCCGGGTACTGGCCGCGTCATATTCTCTGGGGAATACCGTTGTAGCCCGACATGTGGCGGGAGGCGGGTTCTCCTCGTGAAAGCAAGCGAGATTTTCGAGCCAGATAACAACGTCGTCTGGAATTTCGATCTCCCCTGATTCCAGCGCCTCGATCCAGGCGAGATCGCATTGAAATGCGTTGACGATGTCGATGGATGTCCAACGAATGGTACGTAAGCATTCTCTGAGTCGGGCAGGGGTCATGTCGAAGCCTCCGGGCCTGTCGTGGCTAAGGCAGAATATGGGTCATCGCTTGTGCATTGCAACATGAGAACTTTCTTATCAGATGCTGTCTCTACTGCGGCCGGCGAATTCGGCGATGGAAACGTCTCGCGAGTTGCGGACTGGACAGAGGAGGGCATTGCACAACCCGACGACTTCGCTACCCAAGGCGGCTGCAACCAGATCTAGACTACCGGCGCACCCGAATGTTCCCGATCACCCCAGAAAAACTTGTGTTGACGGACCTGTTTTCCGCAAGATGCCATCTCTGGAAAGGCGGCTGTTGGTTATGGGATGGCCCGCCCTTCCGAGGACATCGGGTATGATGTCGTTCTCTTGAAGGGAAGGAGCCAAGCCATACAGATTTCCATATTGTATCGACATTGGGAAGAACAGCTGCAGCGTTGTTGAGGTAGATGACCGCGGTAGTGTGGTTGTCCGTCGAACGATGCGCCGGCTGACATTGATCGAATTCGTTGAGAAGCTGCCAAGCTGTGTTATTGCGATGGAGGCCTGCTGTGGCGCTCACCATCTTGGCCGGCTCTTTACCGCCAGAGGTCATGAGATCCGGCTGATGTCGCCGGAATATGTCCGCCCCTATGTCAAAGCACAGAAGAATGATGACAGAGATGCCGAGGGCATTGCTGAGGCGGCATCTCGCCCGACGATGCGATTTGTCGAACCGAAGAGCCAGGAGCAGTTGGATATCCAGACGTTGCATCGGGTTAGATCGCGGTTGGTTGCGGAGCGAACGACCTTGATCAATCAGCTCCGTGCGGTTCTTCTTGAGAGAGGTTTCGTATTCGCCGCAGGCCGCGTGAAGTTCGAGAGCGCTCTGAATAGCCTCCTCGCCGAAGCTGATGAGATCCTGTCTCCGGGGATTCGCAACGTGATCATCGAATTGCGGGACGAATGGCGAATGCTTGACGAGAAGGTCGAGGCGTTGAACGCTGAGTTCGTATCGCTCGCCAGGCAGAACAGCGCGATGCGCCGCTGACATCGATTCCGGGTATCGGTGTGCTCAATGCTACGGCACTCGTTGCCGCAATTGGTGACGCCGGTAGTTTTAAGCGTGGCCGAGATCTCGGAGCATGGTTGGGCCTTGTGCCACGACAGTTTACAACCGGCGGCAAGGCGCACCTGCTTGGAATAACAAGACGCGGCAACACCTATCTGCGAACCTTGCTGGTCCGCGGCGCTGGAGCGGCAATGCACACGCTCAGTCAAAGTGACTCCACAATCGGGCAATGGCTCCAGACTATGTTGTCCCGAGGTGTCCAGCGCAATGTCGTGATCGTGGCCCTAGCAAACAAGCTCGCGCGTATCGCCTGGGCGGTGTTGCGCAAGGGGCAGCCCTATGAACGGGCCTATGGCGTAGCGGCAATCTGAGTTATTGGTTGTCAGAAGCGCAGCCTACGATGTTTGCGAGTGGAATGGAGATGGCCTGACAGTTAATCGACGTTCAGATAGCCCAGGCGCGGAAATGGTTCATTGAAACCGTGTTGGTTCGAACGTGCGGATATCCATCTTGGCTACGGCCTGACCGTAAGACCGAATACGTTGAAGCAGACTGCACAGGAATCTAAAAAACAACTTGCAAACAGGGCGGGCCATACGTTTCACGCAGAACTGAGCCGGTTATGGAGTGAAACCCTCGCAGCTCACCACGAGCTAGCGCGGAGACGTGCACGAAAAACGTCCCCACCGCTGTCGTCGGGGGTGATGAAGCCAAAATAATGAAGGGGGCCGGGGCCTCGATGAAATCGCTCCTTTCTTGCCTCGGCGCGCAAGTGTCTGGTAACGGGCGTAAGCCTCCTTCGACGTACACAAAGTCGATAGCCTGCCAGCAGGAAAATGCGGACCTTGAGCGAGTCGAAAGCTGCCTCCTCTGCCTGACTGGGCCATGGTGGGTTGAGGTCGTGTCCGACAAGGGCTATCTGGTGCAGACCATCAGCATATTCTCTTCAGACAACAGAGTGCTTCCCGGCATGATCCCAGATTTTCTCGTAACCCATTCCGGTGGCTTCCATGCCGACGAATTGCTGTCCAGCGTCATCTTGACCCGACTTTTCCCACGGGCGCGTCTGATCCGTAGCAGAGAACGGGAATGGACATCCCCATCCCAGGATCGCATCGTCTATGATGTGGGCGGCGTCTACGATGCAGCAGCGCACATCTTCGATCATCATCAGCGCGGCGCGCCGCTGCGTGACGATGGCCAGCCTTACAGTTCGTTCGGATTGATCTGGAAACATTATGGTCACGATTATCTTGTCGCTTCGGGCGTTCCCAGAAAGGATATCGAGGCGATCCATGGCTCGTTCGATGCCGGCTTCGTCCTGCCCGTCGATCTGGTCGATAATGGCGCCCTCAGCCCCGCAACGGCAGGGCCGCTGGCAGGGCTAACGCTGCCGGCTCTTCTGGAAACGCTGAAACCGGTTTTCGACGAGCCCGACGTTGAGGCCGACGATCGCGCGTTTCACGCGGCGCTCGCCGTTGCCCGGTGTTTCGTTGAGGCAAAGATTGCCCAAATTGCCGCAAAATCCCGGGCCGAGAAGCTTGTGCTTCAGGCAATCTTGAATACGGGGGAAGGGCGCGTACTGGAGCTTCCGATCGGCATGCCGTTCCGCCCCGCTGTTGTGAAGTCCGGCGCCGACCACTTGCTATTTGTCGTCCATCCGCGGGAAAAGGACTGGTGCCTGACCGGTATCCGCCGTGCAGATGAGGGGTTCGAACTGCGGGCCGATCTGCCGACAGCCTGGGCAGGCCTCACCGGCGATGATCTGGAGGCGGCATGTGGCATAGAGGGGGCGAGCTTCTGCCACAACGGCCGCTTCATTGCCGCTGCCCGGACCCGTGAGGCCGCTCTGGCCATGGCGGAGTTGGCGGTGAGGGAGGCTCTCTCCGACCAGCAGACATCGATGGCCGAAAAAGACCTCGTGGAAACCTGATCACTCCGGTCCCGCTGACCAATCTCTGATGTGGACATTACGCGCTCGCGCCGCAGCCCCAGAGCTGGGCGCCGACCCTTATGGAGTCGGACTTTGTGAGGACATGCGCATCAGCATATAACGTCTGTGGTCCTGTCGCCCGAAGAAGACCGCCAGGATGCGAAGGAGCCGATCGCTATCATCAACCTCAAAATAAAACACAGCCTGACACTTTGTGACCTGACGCATGCCCGAGCCGAGTTCAGGCCGAAGGGTTCCTTGATGTGGCAGTCGCGCCAGGCCATGCATGTCTGCTTCGATAGATCGAATTCGAAGCACCGCGCGCTCGAATGCATCCGGCAGAGGATCTCCGAGTGCGACGTAGGATTGGACCAAATGATCGAGGATCAGGCCGAGATCGCTATCGCACGCTGCCGAGCGTACGATCTCATAGACCATACGCGGCTTTCTTTGCCGAAAGCATTTCCTCGATGCGACTTTGGCTTTCTTCGATTGTCAAAAACTCACCTGCTTGACGATCAGAGAGTAAATTCCTAAGTGCGGCGAGCTCTGCTTCTTTCAGCTGCGTTTCTTCCCGAACAAGTTCAAGGCCATGCTGTACCACGGCGCTCAGGCTTGCAAAGCGTCCATTTTCCACGAGCTTGCGGGCAAAAGACTCCTGGCGGTCGGAAATGGATATCGAGGCTTTTACGGACATTGAGTCTGCTCCTTTGTTCGAAAACAAAATACTACTGAGTAGCATATCATTCAATAGCCGCGTTGATAACGCCTTCTGCAGCTGCGGCTGCGTGGGCTCTTCCGCAAGACTATGAAGGCTGGACATTGCGGATCGCACGATGACGCTAGCCGGAGACTCGGAGCTTCGGATTTCAAAGGCTCCGGTCGCCCAAACAGATAGCCTTGGAATGCCGTGACGCCGGCGATCTTCACCAACTGATGGTGGTGCTCCGTCTCGATCCCTTCGAACTTATCGTTGTCGAAACCGCTCGGCTATATCTTGAGCAGATCGAAGCGCTGTCCTCTCGAATTGCCAGTTGGAGAAAGCGCTCAGGTCGGAAGCAAAAAGCTCTGAGAACACAACCCGATTGATGTCCATGCCCGGGATGGGGCCGATCACCGTCATGGCCATCGAGGCCTTCGCTCCCACGATGACAACATTCCGAAAGGGCGAGACTTTGCCGCTTGGCTCGGCCTGGTGCCTAAACAGCATTCGAGCGGTGGGAAGCAAGTACTAGGCCGAACGTCCAAGATGGACCAGCGCGACATCCGACGGCATGGCTGGCACGCATGCTGGAGCGCAAACCTCGCATGCTTGTTGCGATCGCTCTCGCAAACAAAATGGCTCGGTCAATCTGGGCGATGAGGACGAAGAATGAGAACTAGGGATTCCGGTCTCGCCGCGGCTTGGCAAAGCGCTGGGCTGCGGCGAGGACGAATCGTCGGCGTGTGAGGACGTCAGCGAACGGTAAGGACAAAGATCGGTGAGAGTGGGTCTGGGAATGCATCCGGATCAGTGAGCCACGAGCTCGCAGAAGTGATTTGCACCAGATCCGCGTAGCTCCATAGCGACGTGCCGATTCCGGCAAGATAGTCGCGCGACCGCCAGCCAATTTTGCAGCAGCTTGCTGCAAAATTCGATTTCGCCGAGATCATTGTAGCCGTCGTTTGGGACGGCATCGATCTCGTATCTCTTGCGATCAGGAACGTAGCCAAAGAGGGCTAAAAATTGGCATGGGACTCAGCCGTGGCTGGGCAAGGCAAGCCTACCCTGAAGCATTCGGTCGGATCAGTCAGTTCTAGCGAAAAGCACTCAAGAGATATGTTGGGGTCGCCACGGACAGAAACAGATCCTGCTTTTCTGCCTCCGTGGAAGAAGATAACACACCCGTCTCGACAAGGACGGATGCAAGCCCCACGCCTTGTGCGCCAAGAATATCGTGCTCGACACTGTCACCGATACAGACGACCTGCCGACGGTCGGCTGCGGATGCCAGCGTGAGGGCGAAATCATATATTTCGCGATACGGCTTCCCGAGCCATCGGACGTCGCCGCCGAGTGACTCATAGAGCTTGGCGATACTGCCAGCGCCTGGAGCGATCGATCCACCCACAAGTTTATGAATGTCAGGATTCGTGCAAAAACACGGCAGCTGCCGCTGCGCCGCAGGTTGAAGGAGCTGCCGATAGTCATCCATCGAAATGCGTTCGGCCTCGCTGCCCGATATCACCAGTAAGTCCGCTTCCAATGCCGTCTTGGCGACCTTCAAACCCAACCGTTCCGCAAGGTTGGTATCATCGCCACTCGAGATCGTGAAACATAGAGCCCCTGACTTGATCGGTGAATCCGCCGCGGACAGAATCGAAAAGGCGACGTCCCCGGATGTCACGAAATGATCAAAGCTCGATGCCGAAAACCCCAGCTTAACGAGGCGTTTCGCGTTGTATTCTCCGCTTCGGCCCGAATTCGAAAGGACCACAACAGTCTTGCCCGCATCTTTCACCCGTTGCAATGCCGAGGTTGCGCCGTCGTAAGCACCGCGATCGTCCCGAAGGACCCCGAACTGGTCAATGAAGAACACGTCGTATAGCTCGATAAGCGCATCGAGAGTTATTCGCGGAACGGTTATCACTCGGCTGTCCTTCGCCTTGCCAAAATCAGAGAGGCAGTCCCGACGGCGGCGTCGGCCGACTTTGGCTGCACCAGATCGATCCCGAGAGCTTCGGCTCTCATTCTAGCCCAGACCTGGTTCTTGGCTCCGCCGCCGACAGTCCGAAGGCTTCGCAACTGAGGCCCGCCAAGCGATCGAAGACGCTCGTACCCCAAACGCTCAATCTCGGTCATGCCTTCCAAAATAGCTTGAAAGAATTCCGCATCGTCATGTGGTCTTGGTGTAAGGCGAGGAGGGTAGGTGGGATCGTTGATTGGAAATCGCTCGCCGGGTTTCAACAAGGGGTAATAGTCGAGACCCGTCGGCCGATCCGGGCGAAGGCGCTCCGTCAATTCTGAAAGACGTTCATCGCCGACGAGAAAGCGAATGACGGCTCCGCCACTGTTGGATGCTCCACCTATGAGCCAGAAATCGAGGACACGGTGAGCATAGACACCATATTCCGGCGCGTTGATTGGCTGATCAGATGCGAGCTTGAGCACAATCGTTGAGCCAAGCGCTGTAACGCCATCCCCGACTTCCGAAGCCCCGGTCGCAAGAAAGGACGCACAGCCGTCTGTTGTTCCAGCGTGAAAATGGCATGATGCAGCAACGCCCATTGTCCTGGCGTATCCCTCAATTTCCGTAAGTCGCTCCCCAGCGGGCTTGACGGATGGAAACTTACCAATGTCCATTCCCGCGAGCTCGACCCACTCCGGCCACATTTGTCGCTGGAGATCATATCCTGACTTCAAGGCATTGTTCTCATCCGACACCACCGACGGTTGTCCAAGTTTCATCAAGATCCAGTCCGCCTGATGGACAACGTGGCAGGCACCTGGCGCTCGCGACAGGTAAATCGAGCGAGCAAGGCCGGAATTGGATCCTCGCGCCGGGCTGTCTGAGGGCGCTGTCGCAGCGATCCGCCGTACGATGTCATCGTCCGGACAAGGATCATTGTACATCAGGACTTCGCCCAGGGCCTGACCATGTCTATCAAGCGACAAAACAGTGCCAGAGGTGCCGTCAACGGCTATGCCTTCAACGGCACCTAAATCGGTAGTCCGCGACAATTCCTCCAGGCAGTGAGATATACGTTCCCACCATACATCGGGCCGGCGAGCTTCGTGAGGATTATTAAATCGCGCTTCGGTCAAAGCGATTGCTTCACCGGCGGCATTCACCGCGACTGCCCGGGCGCCAGAGGTTCCAATGTCCAGACCGATGGCAATCGCTTCTTCGGAATTTGCCATCAGGCTGTCATTCCCGCTGCTTTACGATCGAGCGCTTGCCGATATTGTTCGGCCTCCCAGTGCGTCAATTCGTATTCCTGCTCGGCAGTGAGATAGCTCACTTTCTCCCCTTCAGGAATACGGGTTACAACTTCGGCCAGGCATCGCGCCATCGCTTCGCCACCTTGCGTCAAAGTTCCCGAGAGCAAGACACCGACACCGGGGACGAGTATAATTTTGGGCGCCTCTTCCCCTTTGTCTGCGTAACTTTGAGCAAACTCGATCGCCGACCGATCATCGTCGAGCACACCGATCTTCGTGCCTAGGAAGATTACATGGTCAGGGTACATCGAACCGCCAAGCGCGAAAGCCATACTGATGGGGCAGAGGGCGGTTTTATGGCTGCCTGCATCCGAGGCAGGGTGATAATCTGATCCTTCCGCGATCGCGGCCAGGGCTGTCATGTCGGGATCGGGTGTTTTCCTGGGTGTGATCGACAAAGCCGCCGTCACCTGTTCCACTCTGTCGGCAACTTGCTCGACATTGTCACCACAAACAATGATTCCGTGATTGAAGAGTGTGAGCACCACTGGCCGAGCCTTGGCAACCTTGTCAATTTCGAGCGCAAGCGGCGTTCCGGGTCGACGATAAGGTATCGTGGTCCAAGGCAAGTCGGGTATCCTGGCCATCCTTTCGGCCAGCAGTTCCTCACGACGCTCCAGTACTGATAAGGCGATTGTGTTCACGCAGTGATAGTGGGCTACTACCGAATTCATCAGTGCGGCATGAAAACTCGTTTCAATTGAAGGGCGTAAGCCGCTGGTGTTGAGATCCGCGACAACGAAGTCAATTGACTTCTCGGCCCTCGGATCGCCTTGACGCAATGCGTCGACCAACGGGTCGACGACAACAGGAACCATGATGTCGCGCTCCCCGGCATGGGCGAGCCATGTCCCTGACGCTTTCACCCACATCACCCCTTCCGCTTTAATCGATGTGTTACCTCCGGCTCCTTGCGTCTTCAGGATGTCCGACCCGACCTGATTTGAAAACTGGAGAAACCGCGCGAACTCCTTAGTCTCGGTGATATCGCCAATGGTGGTCATTTTAGCGCTTCCTCCTCCTGTTCATTCGCATGCGGAAGCCACCCGGGGTTGGGTGATCAAACTTTCCGCCCAATCCTATAAACGTGATCATATATCGTCAATGATGAAGTTTCTGCATCTAATATCTTGCTAGATGAGCTCCGTTGTGATTATTGTTAATCAAAGGCGCAGGGAGAAGCGCCAATGGGAGGCTACGTTGAACGACTCCGATCGTCACCGGATGATCACAGATCTGTTGCGTGAGACGCCGTTCGCGAGTGTTCGTGACCTGCAGGAACGCTTGGGCGTATCTCCCGCGACCATTCGTCGTGATATCGACAAGCTTCACGAGATTGGCAAAGCGCGAAAAGTCTACGGCGGGATCTCGGCCAATGAGGCAGGCGGCGCGACGCGGCTTTCGGCCAAGCCCTATGACGAAAACCGGGACATTGCTGTTGAAGCAAAGCGAGCTATTGCCGAACTTGCCGCAGGCCTGGTGCGTGATGGTGACTCCATCATCGTGCATGCTGGATCAACCTGTTATCAACTCGGCATCCAACTGGCGCGACGCAATGTCCGCCTTTATACAAATTCGATGCCGCTGGCCGCCTATCTTGGCGAGCATGGTAGTTGTCACCTGACACTCGCCGGCGGTGAGCTGTACCGTGAGCCGGGAATTGTCCACGACCCGTCGGGTGGCGTTCCGAGCTTTTTTGCGTCGCGTTTCTTCGTAGGAACCCAAGGGATCAGTAGTGATGGTCTACTTGAATCCCATCCCTTGCTGACCAAGGCGATTAGAGAACTGAGTGAATGCGCCGACGAGATCATCCTTCTTGCCGACAGTCGTAAACTCTCAATTCAGCCTCGCAACATCGTGTTGCCGCTGTCGCGCATCGGAACGATCGTCATTGACGATGGGCTTTCCGACACCGGAGCGAAAATGCTCGAAGAGGCTGGTATCACTATTATGATTGCGACCGTGGGAGGACAGAATTGACCGCCCGCGCTGCAATTGCCGTTTTTGATCTGGGAAAGACAAACTCGAAGCTGTTTGTGCTGTCGCCTGAGGGACGCGTACTGGATCAGAGCCGCACGAAACCACGATGGCACGATAGTAATGGCGTTCGCGTCCTAGACGACGCTGCGCTGTTTGAGTGGATGCGCGGCGCATTGGCGTCCGCCGTCGCGGATCACGATGTCGGCAGAGTTATGTTCTCAGGGCACGGCTGCACCTTCGCACTCGTGGCCGGAAACGAACTTTCCCATCCCATCCTCGATTACGAGCAAGAACCACCGCTCGAGATCGCGCGGAAGATCGACGCGCTCATACCGGACTACTCGGAAACCTATTCGCCAATCCTGCCTCTTGGTTTCAATTACGGGCGACATATTCTGTGGCTGAAAGAGAGAGACCCTGCACTCGTCGACAATACGGACACGATCCTCTCCTATCCGCAATTTTGGTCTTGGCGGTTCTCGGGTCGAAAGGCTTCTGAGGTTTCTTATCTCGGCTGTCATTCCCATCTGTGGGCCCCCTTGGCAGACGACTTCAGTAGCTTGGTGGATCGCCAGGGTTGGCGGGACAAGATGCCCGGTTTTGCGAAGGCTGGTGAGCAGCTCGGTACGTATCGTATCGAGCTTGAAGACGGAGCGGTTGCAGACATCGCGGTCCATAATGGCGTTCATGATAGTAATTCGGCTCTCCACTACTACCGATCGCTCGGCTTTACAGATTTCACACTCGTCTCAACCGGCACTTGGGTAGTCATCTTCAATTCGTCGTGCCCGCTAAGTGCGTTGGACAAAACACGAGACATGCTTGCGAACGTCACAGTGGAGCATCGGCCAGCGCCAACGATCCGCTTCATGGGAGGGCGCGAGTTCGACATCGCGAGATTTGGCTGGTCGAAATCGATATCTTCCCAATCCATTTCCTCGGTCATCGCAAAAGGCATATTTGCTCTCCCCTCGTTCGCCCCGGGCGGGCCGTTTCCGGGCGCTGAAGGGCGTTTCGTAGGCCCTGAGCCAAGTGATGAGGAGCGGGCGGCGGCAGCGCTTATCTATGTCGTGCTGATGACCGATCATTCGCTTGACTTGATCCGCTCAAGCAACCCGATCGTTATTGACGGCGGTCTCGTTAAGACCGGCCTGTTTGCTGGTCTGCTTGCGGCACTGCGTCCCGGACAAGCCGTCTTTACGAGCGCTAATGCCGAGGGCAGCGCGTTTGGTGCTGCTGCTCTGGTGTTCGAGCAGATTGGCGGAAAGCCTTTTCCCGACGAGACAAAGGCTGTGGCTTCGGCCGACGTGTTTGGCCTGGATGCTTATCGGCGGGCGTGGCGAGGTTTGATCGAGATTGATCAGGCTCGACAGGGCGAAGCTGAGAAGAAGGAGCTTCTGGCATGAAAACGACAATGAGCGAAGCCGTTGCCGGCGCACCCGTTCTCGAGATGCGGAATATCAGCAAGACCTTCGGCAACGCGAAAGCTCTATCAAACGTGTCGTTGGTCGTTCACGCTGGTGAAGTTCACGCGCTCATGGGTGAGAACGGGGCTGGCAAATCCACGTTGATGAAGGTGCTATCGGGTGCATATAAGGCCGATCCCGGAGGCACTATTCTAATCGACGGGCATCCGATCGTAACCGGTGATCCGATCCGCGCCAAAGCGGGCGGTATTTCAGTTATCTATCAGGAATTATCGCTCGCGCCCAACCTTACCGTCGCTCAGAACATGTTTCTTGGAGCAGAGCCGGCGCGATATGGCGTGCTCGACCAGAAGACCACAAGAGAGCTCGCCGGACCGATCTTGAAACGCCTTGGTATTGAGTTTGGCCCTACTCAGCTTGTGGCCAACCTCTCCCTCGGTGAGCGGCAGATGGTCGAGATTGCGCGGGCATTGACGACGAATGCGCGGATTATCGTCATGGATGAGCCGACGACATCGCTGACCTCTCGGGAGACTGACCGGCTCTTTGAAGTCATCGCCGGACTGAAGTCCCAAGGCATTGCGATTATCTATATCAGCCACCGCATGGAAGAAATCTACCAACTCGCTGACCGCGTAAGCGTACTTCGTGACAGCGCCTACGTTGGCACCTTGGATCGCAGCGAGCTTTCGGCATCAAAACTTGTATCGATGATGGTTGGTCGCGACCTATCGTCCTTTTACAAGAAAGAGCATCGAACGTCCGATGGTCAAGCTAAGACCGTCCTGTCGGTGAGCAATATCGGCGACGGACGGCGGGTGCATGGTTGCTCGTTCGATGCACACGCCGGAGAAGTGCTCGGTGTTGCCGGTCTCGTTGGCTCCGGCCGAACCGAGCTCGCGCGGCTGATCTTTGGGGCCGATCAAAAGACATCCGGTACCGTTTCCCTCGACGGACGGGAGCTGACGATCACCGGGCCGAGAGATGCGATGGACGCCGGCATCGCGTACCTGACGGAAGACCGCAAAGGTCTTGGTCTTTTTCTCGATATGACCATCAACGAGAACATCAACATCGGCGTCATTGGTAAGGATGCGTCGAGAGGGGGTGTGTTGAACTTTGCGGCCGCAAAAGCCAGGGCAGCGCACGCGATTTCTTCCCTATCGATCAGAACACAAAGCGCGAGCATCAATGTCGGCGCACTGTCGGGTGGCAATCAACAGAAGACATTGATCGCTCGCCTGCTGGAAACGAAACCGCGTGCCATCATTTTCGACGAACCCACGCGCGGCGTCGACGTCGGCGCCAAGTCCGAAATATATCGCATCATTGATGAACTCGCTCACACCGGCATCGCCATCGTCGTGATTTCCAGCGACCTGCCTGAAATCATTGGCATCGCTGATCGCGTGTTGGTCATGAGAGAGGGGCGCATCGCGGGAACTATCACCGGTTCAGCAGATCAACCTATTACCCAAGAGGCGATCATGGCCTTTTCGACGGGTTCGGCCGCCGAAGTCGCGTGAGCCTACACGAAATTAAAAAAGACGGGATGAGATCATGACCGCAACTTCCGCTGAGCAGCCCAAGGTTACTAAAAGTCGGTTTCGATCGACACTCACCGCGCTTGGGATGCTTCCAGTCCTGGTGATCCTGGCGATCGGATTTCATTTGCTGAGTGGCCGCTTTTTGAGCGTCAACAACCTGTCGATTGTCATGCAGCAGGCGTCCATCAATACAGTGCTCGCCGCAGGCATGACGTTCGTCATTCTCACCGGAGGCATAGATCTTTCGGTCGGTTCGATCCTTGCAGCTTCCGCCATGATCGGCGTCATCGTCTCACTCGTTCCTGATGTCGGAATGCTCGGTATTCCAGCAGCGATCGCCGTTGGTCTTGCCTGCGGCATCGTCAATGGCGGGATCATCGCATTCCTCAAGTTGCCGCCATTTATTGTCACCCTCGGGTCGTTGACTGCGATGCGCGGCATCGCTCGCCTGCTCGGCAATGACACGACGGTCTTCAACCCAGACCTGCCGTTCGATTTCATTGGCAACGGAAGTTTCTTTGGCGTTCCGTGGCTTGCGATCATCGCGCTGTTGACGATCGTCATTTCGTGGTTCGTGCTGAAACGCACCGTTCTGGGAACCTGGATCTATGCCGTTGGTGGCAACGTCGAAGCCGCCCGACTGACCGGCATCAAGGTCCCGCTGGTCCTGCTGTTCGTCTACTCCATGTCCGGCCTTTTGTCCGGCCTCGGCGGTGTGATGTCAGCTGCTCGCCTCTACGCCGCGAATGGTCTTCAACTCGGCCAGGCTTATGAACTCGACGCCATTGCAGCTGTAATCCTTGGCGGGACCAGCTTCGTCGGGGGTGTCGGCTCAATCTGGGGCACGTTGATCGGAGCGCTCATCATCGCGGTGCTCTCCAATGGCCTCATTCTCGTCGGCGTGTCCGACATCTGGCAGTACATCGTCAAAGGACTTGTCATCATCATCGCCGTAGCGCTCGACCGCTATCGGTTGAAAGGGCTTAGCCGCACGTGAGGTGCGACTGAAGAGACCGGAATCTTACCGGAAACAGGGGTGCGCCGGGAGTGCCACCACAAAGGAGGAAAATATGCGTATGATTTCCAAGCTTCTTATGGGAACGGCACTCGCGGCGGCGATTGCGATGCCCGCAGCCGCCAAAGATCTCCAAAAGATCGGGATCTCGGTTGGCCTTCTCGGCAACCCATTCTTTGTCGCGACGATCAAGGGTATCGAAGACAGCGCCAAGAAGATAAATCCGAATGTTCAAGTGACCTCGGTATCAGCCGACTATGACCTGAACAAGCAGGTTTCGCAGATAGATAGCTTCATCGCAGCTGGCGTCGATATCATCATGCTGAACGCCGTCGATGCCAAGGCGATCGCACCCGCCGTGAAGAAGGCCCAGGCCGCTGGCGTTATCGTTGCCGCGTTCGACGTTTCCGCACCGGGCGCTGACGTTACCGTGATGACCAACAACATCAAGGCTGGTGGGGAAGCCTGCCAATACATCGTCGATCAGCTTAAGGGTAAGGGCAACGTCGTCATCATAAATGGGCCGGCCTCCTCGTCTATCATTGACCGGGTCCAGGGCTGCAAGGCTGTCTTGGCGAAAAGCCCTGACATCAAGATCCTGTCCGACGATCAGAACGGTCAAGGTTCGCGCGACGGTGGCCTCGCAGTAATGCAGGGTCTCCTGACACGCTTCGACAAGATCGACGCCGTTTTTGCGATCAACGATCCGACCGGTATTGGCGCGGAACTGGCTGCCAAGCAGCTGAACCGCAATGAATTCTTCATCACCTCGGTCGACGGCGCACCAGATATAGAAAAATCGCTTGCCAGCGGCAAGTCGATGATCAAGGCGTCCGCCTCGCAGGATCCGTACACCATGGCCGGCGACTCCCTGAAGATGGCTGTCGACGTCTTGAACGGCAAAAAGCCCGCAGAGCCGACGGTACTCCTCGATCCGAAGTTGATCACGGCTGACAACATCAAGGATTACAAGGGTTGGACAGCAGCTCGCTAAGAGCCTCCTAAACGAGGGACCCGCTCAGCGTAATTTTCTGTAGCGGGCCCTCAAACTCTGACTGCAAGCAAGGAACGGTCGTCACATGTCCAAAATCGGTGTTCATTCATTCGTCTGGAGCGCAGGTTCATCTAGAGATGAGCTGGAAAGAGCTCTTACCCGCACCCATGAGCTTGGATACAAGCTGATCGAGTTTTCCTATCTTGATCCTCAGCAAGTGGACGTGAAGTGGCTCGCCGGCAGACTACAAGAGCTCGGCCTTGATGTTGCAATCAGCATGGGACTTCCACCGGAGGGGGATATATCGAGCACAGACCCATCGGTCGTACGAAATGGCGAAGATATCCTAGACAGGGCAGTCGGACTTGTTCGGGATCTAGGCGGCACGAAACTCGCAGGCATCCTTAGTTCGGCGCACGGGAAGCAAGAACAAGCACCGACGAGAAGAGCCTGGGACACCAGTGTCTCCGCCCTGACGAAAGTTGCCGATCGAGCCAAGGCATCCGGCGTCACCCTTAATCTTGAGATCGTCAATCGCTTCGAAAGCAATATGCTGAACACGGCCGCACAAGGCATGGCCTATATCAGGGACACTGGAGCCTCGAACGTCCTACTGCACCTCGATACGTTTCATATGAATATTGAGGAGGCTGACGTTGGCCTGGCGATCCGCCATGCAGCTGATAAGATTGGATACGTTCATATCGGTGAAAGCCACCGCGGCTACCTCGGAACAGGCAACATCGATTTCGCCGCGATATTTGACGGTCTTATTGCTATCGGTTGGAACGATTACGTCACCTTCGAGTCGTTTTCGACTACGATTGTCGATAAAGATCTGTCTCTCAAGACGGCCATCTGGCGAAATCTTTGGACCGACAACGTGTCTCTTGCAAAGCACGCCCGGACATTTATTGAGATCGGACTGGAAACGGCAAAGCGTAAGGCTGATCTGGTCAAAAGTGCGCACTTGCCTGGCTGACGATTCATGGCTGGTTGACAAGTTTCAAAAATGCGTTGTGCCACGAAGAATGTGTTTTCAGACACTTACGCGATCTAGCCAAGCTGTCGCCGTTTCGATCACTTTCAAGAGCAGATTACTTATTGAGCGACTGGATGTTTGAATGTTCAGACTGCCCAGGATGGAACATAGCGTGTATTGCGCTACCCTTGATCAGGATCCATCCGGACGGATTAAACAGGGCATATTGTGCTTGGATCAGCACCTCATCTCCTCCCGGAGCGTTTGGTTCTGGAATGTCAATGATGCTGACACTCGCCAAGGGGCTGCTGGAAAGTGAGGATGAACTGCTTTGACGGTAACATCCTTTGAGCTCGGGTGGTCGCGGCAACTCGGGCCGCGACGCTGCCCCAATGCGGCCTCTAGAGAGATTTCGCAGCCTTCAGCTTCTTGACGAAGGCGTCACCGAATGCTTCGGAAGAGAACGGTTGCTGACCGCTGACCACCTCACGGTCTTCGATCACGTTGACACCCCATAGACCCACGCGGTCGACATGGGCACCCGCCTGTGAAAGTGCGTCAGCCGCGTAGAACTGCACCTGGCCGCCCAGCTGATTGCCTTTGCCCTCAATTGCGTGTTCTTCACCGGATGAGAAAACCGTTAGACGATAGCCGGCGTAAGGCCAGCCTGCAGCGAGGCTGGCTGCTTTAAGCTGATCGCCATCGACCATTGCCCTCCGGAAAGCGGCCGGATCAGACATCGTCGAGAGTAGGGCAGTTGGACCGTGACAGATTACGCCAGTCGGGCGACCGGTAGTGTGGAAGGAGGAAAGGATCTTTCCAAGCGTCGCGTCCTGCGACAGATCCTGCATGGGCGCGTGTCCGCCGGGAATGAAGATACCGACAAAGCCGCTCGTCCCTTCATCGAGGACGCTCTGGAGGGTTTTCGGCTTATGCAGTTCTTTGTAGTCGGCAATGAACTTTACAGCGTCGTCAAGTGCCTCTTCGTTGTTCCCGTAGAAGATCTTGTCCTTTGATACCGGGTCGTATGTCGTATCTTCGCCCTTCGGGTTGGCAAAAACCGGGGTGAACCCGGCATCGACGAGCTTTCGCAGGGGAATTTCGAGCTCATCGAGATAGTAGCCCGTGTTGTATGTCTTGCCATCGCGCAGCTGAAGTTTCTGGGCGCTTGAAAGCACAACGAGAACCTTGCCACCATCGGCCGCCTGCGTAGCCAATCCGCCCGCGAGCGACATGAACGCTGCGAGCCCTGCGAGAGCTATATTACGCCCTCTTGGATATTTCATTTTGTCATTCATGAATGGAGAGAGGGGGGAGACCCAGATTTTCGTCTTTGGCATATCAGAACTCTTTTCAATCTGATGCAGGATAATGTGACCGGTCACTTTGAAATATTGCAGAGAGAGCCGGACTACGGCCTTCCGTAGCGATACTTATATATGACCGGTCACCTTAATGAGTCAAGCGACACATGGTTATTTGAGGAGAACTCGGAACGCAATCTTGAAGAATTCATCGACGGGCTTGCGGGTCCTCGTCACCTTCAATTGCATGGCAACGCCCTCCCAAGCTGTCACTAGAAAGCGCCCTAACTCGTCCGCATCTAAAGCCGTCGAAACGGTGCCTTCAGCTTGCGCTTCCCTGAGAACTGCTGCAACGGAACTGCTCCACAGGCCATATATGCGATCAAGAGCCTGCCGCATCAGCGGATAATCCGCGGACATTTCGGTGCCGAAATTTCCCAGAAGGCAGCCGCGCTCGAACTCCCACGCTGCATAACCATCAGCCAGAAATTCGAAATGCGTCTTCAATCGATCGAGGGGTGTTTTTGTTTTGTCAAAGAGCATGTCTATTCGGCTGCTCTGGCCATAGGGCTCCAAAACCTCCAAGGCCAGAGCCTCTTTACTTTTGAAATGGTTGAAAAACGAGCCCTTAGGCACGCCGGCCGCTTCAGTGATGTCTTGTATCGAACTGCCGTTGAAACCCTTCGCGTGGAAGGTCTCGAGGCCGGCTGCGACTAACTTCCCACGTACACTCGGTCTTGGCATTCTGTGTCTTCCTTCAAAAGCTACCATTTATATGACCAGTCACTTTGAATGTGACAAGTGGAAATTTGGGATCATTCGAGTTGGGGGAGAAGTCGCCGGGACCTTCGGACAATTCGCCTCTGCCAGGATCAAACTTCCCAGCGTTGGCACCTGGCAAGCCGGACGGCATTCTTCTCGCGAAGAGCGGTATCCGTATTCGCGCCGAGCTCAAGCTTCGTCGGCTTCCACTTTGGTCGTTTGTCCGTCGCCAGTATTTGCCTGCCAAGGTGACGTTCCTGCCCAAAAGGTCGAAGATCGGGTTGATCCTGCCGAACGCCCCCTGTGGACCTAATGATGCGATAGAAACCACTTGCGTCTGTGCATATACACAGATAGGTGTTTGCATATGGATGATCTTGGACCTTTCGCTTGCCACTGCGTCGCCACCCGACAGATGTCTCGCCACATATCGCGCATCTATGAGCGTCACATGGCACCATCAGGCATTACAACGACCCAGTTCGCGATTTTGAGTTTCCTGGAGGGGAAACCGATGTCGGCAAATGAGCTGGCCGATATTCTGCTCATGGATCGAACCACCCTTCTTAGGGCCCTCAAACCGCTTCGCGAGAAGGAGCTTGTCGTCAGCGCCCACGACACTGCGGAACGACGACGTCACCTGTTTTCGCTCACTCTCCTGGGTCGCGCCAAGATCGAAGAAGCCGAACCTTTGTGGCAAGCCGCGCAAGACGAATACGAGCAGCAGGTCGGAGCGGAAAATGCGTACCGCCTGCGCAGCGAATTTCTGAGCCTGACAGGCGCAAAAGTATGAATACGCAAACCGAGCGAAAGATTCACTTCAAACTGTGCATATACACATATAGTACGTAGAAAAGGATAAGAGCATGACATCGAGATTGGCTGGAGAAGTTGCGGTCATTACCGGCGGTGCAACAGGTATCGGTCTCGCGACCGCGAAGAAGTTCGTTTCCGAAGGCGCTTTCGTGTTCATCATGGGGCGGCGCAAAGCCGAGCTTGATGCGGCGGTGGCAAGCCTTGGCGAGAATGCCTACGGAGTTCAAGGCGACGTAACCAAGCTTTCCGATCTCGACCGCCTCTATGAGGTGGTCTCAACGCGCAAAGGCAAGCTTGATATCCTGTTTGCGAACGCCGCGATCGCAGAGGGATCAACGCTCGACCAGGTGACCGAAGAGCATTTCGATCGCCATTTCGATATCAATGTCAAAGGCATGGTCTTTACGGTTCAGAAAGCGCTTCCGCTGCTGACATCAGGGGCATCGATCATCGTCACCGCCTCGATCTCCGGCGTCAAGGGACAGGCCGGTCTCGGAATTTACTCGGCGACGAAAGCAAGCATTCGCAACCTCGTCAGAACCTGGGTGCTAGACCTGAAGGGGCGCGGTATTCGCGTCAACGCAATCAGCCCCGGCACAACAGTCACGCCAGGTCTGGACGGACTTGCCGGCCCCGATGCCGACCTGAAGGGCTTCTACGAATATCTGGGGAATCTGGTTCCGCTTGGACGCAACGCCGAGCCTTCAGAGATCGCAAACGTGGTCGTCTTCCTGGCGTCCGATGAGGCGAGCTATGTGAATGGCGCCGATATCCAAGTAGACGGCGGCCTGGCCCAGATATAGCGCAGCCCTCTATCCCCGGACATTCAAATCATGGCGAGCACGTCAATTGAGGCGTGCCCGCCCTTGGCCGTCCATGTCTTGAAAAGTGGGATAAACGTCATTTACGCCATGGCGCAGGCCACAGATCATAGCCACACCCTGTGCCGGTGGAACCGCCCGGGCGCCACAAAGGAAATCTCAATGTCAGCCTATATCGTACTCACGCGCCTGCGCATCAGAGACCAGGCCGAATTTGATCTTTATGCGCAGCAGATCCCGCAGTCGGCCGTTGGCCACAACGTCAAGCGCCTGGCGGGAGGCACGAAATTCGAGGTCGTCGAGGGACCTGATGTCGAAGCTGTCTTTATCCTCGAGTTTCCCACCTATGACGAGGCAAAGGCCTGGTACGACAGCCCGCTTTATCGGGAAGCAAGCAAGCATCGTTATCTCGGCGGCGATTTTACCGCCGTCATCGTGGACGGCGTGCCTTCCGCATAGCGATGCCGGTTCGCTGCCGATCGGGAAGGGGCTCTGAGAGGCCGCCTACGGCGCCTCTCAGATACATCAATAGAGCCGGGACCTGGTGTTCCTAGTGGGTGGAGAGCAATTCCTCATAGGCATTCAGCAGATAGTCACGGCGACCTCGACGGTCCTCGTCTTTTTCCCGATGCCGTTTAAAGCGGTTTCGATCGCCATCGGCAAATTCAACACCCGCTGATTGCTTTCCACTCATTGCGAGCTCGGCTTCGATCCACTCGATCATGAAAATGCTGCTGTCCATAGTGCTTCTCCGCTCCTGATCTGGTCCAATCCGTATCGGCCGAGCCACTATTCGATCAGTGGGAGGCCAAGATGAAGCATGTCTCTATGCAAGACACTGTTCCAATCCGTGGACGGAATTGGGATGTCCGATACAGAGAAAGCAAGCACCGCGCGGCATTGCCCTCATTTTTTGGAATAGTCCCTTTCGTCAAATCTCTCTTCATTAAAGTCCGGTGTGGCCGCACGTTCCGTGTCGATAGCTGCCACATGTCGAGGCCGCTCGAATGGAGATCCAGTCATGAAACTCTTCTATCATCCCCTCTCCGGGCACTCGCATCGAGCCCGCCTGTTTCTCTCGCTGGCCGGCCAGGCTTTCGAACCCATCGAAGTCGATCTGATGAAGGGAGAGCACAAGCAGCCGGAATTTCTGAAGCTCAACAGCTTCGGCCAGGTGCCTGTGCTGGTGGACGGAGAGACCGTTGTCCAGGATTCGAACGGCATCATGATCTATATTGCCAAGAAGCTCGGCAAGACGGATTGGCTGCCCGAGGATCCGGTCGGTGCGGCGAGGGTGCAGCGATGGCTTTCGATTGCTGCCGGTCAACTGGCCTTCGGGCCAGCCGCAGCGCGGCTGATCACTGTGTTCGGCGCAAAATTCAATGAAGATGAAGTCATCGGACGCGCACATGCCCTGCTTGGGGTGATCGAGAAAGAACTATCGCAAAGCAAGTGGCTTGCGGCGGGTCACATCACGATCGCCGATCTTGCGATCTACAGCTACACGGCCCGGGCGCCCGAAGGAAATGTCGATCTGTCGGCATATCCGAACGTCGGCGCATGGCTTGCCCGGATCGAGCAGCTCCCCGGCTTCATCCCGTTCGTCAAGACGCCGGTCGGCCTGACGGCAGCAGCCTGATCCCTCTGAAAGCGAGTCACGGCGATGAGTACACAAACTTCCATCGTGGCGCAGTCGCCATGGCACAAGGGCGAACTCGAGATCCAGAAGAGGGTCGGGGTCGCGGAAAAAATGGACGATATCGGCCGGCGCTTCATCCGCAACAGCCTGATCGAACAACATCGGCTCTTCTACCCGCAGCTGCCGTTTCTCGTGGCCGGCACGGTCGATCCTGACGGAAATCCCTGGGCGACGCTGATTGTCGGGCGCCCAGGTTTTCTGCAGGCGGCGGACGAGCATACCCTGAATATCTCGGCTCATCGTGATCCGACCGATCCGGCGGATCAAGGGATGGCAAATGGAGACCCTATTGGCCTCCTTGGCATCGAACTGCATACTCGCCGTCGCAATCGCCTCAATGGCAACATCGCCCGGACAGACGGGGCCAGCTTCGACTTGAAAGTGGTCCAGAGCTACGGAAATTGCCCGCGCTACATTCAGCTCAGGGACTTTTCCTTCATTCGTGAACCGGGCGCTCCTTTTGCGGGAGAGGTGGAAACGCTCAGCGCTCTCGATCCAGACGCCCGTCACCTCATCGTGGCGGCGGACGCCTTCTTTGTTGCGTCCTATTCCGAAGAGTCCGGAATTCGCCAGGTGGACGTCTCCCACCGCGGAGGAAAGCCCGGTTTCGTCAGGATCGGACCGGATGACGTTCTGACGATTCCCGACTTTGCCGGTAACCTGTTCTTCAACACGCTGGGCAACATCCTGGTGAATGGCCGAGCCGGCCTTGTCTTTACCGATTTTGTGACAGGCGACTTGCTGCAACTCACGGGCAGGGCAGAGCTTGTTCTGGACGCCGCGGAGATCGAAACCTTCCAGGGCGCAGAGAGGCTTTGGCGCTTCCGGGCCGAAAGGCTCGTTCGTCGCAGAGGCCTGCTTCCCATCCGGTGGACTGCTCGCGAGGGCGGTGAAAGCCCTTACTCGACCATGACCGGGGACTGGCATCAGGCGGCTGAGCGATTGATTGCCCAGGAACGTGCCACGCAATGGCGCCCCTTTCGCGTCGATCATATCGTGGACGAAAGCACGGTGATCCGCTCGCTGTATCTCTCCCCGACTGATGGCGCCGGCCTTATTCCGCACAAGGCCGGGCAGCACCTTCCCATTCGCGTTTTGCTTCCAGGCGAAGATGCCGCGACGATCCGGACTTATACCTTGTCGGTGGCGCCGTCGGACGGGGTCTACCGCATCAGCGTCAAGCGCGATGGCAAGGTCTCGCAATATCTGCATCAGCTGTCTGAAGGCGCGATAATCGAGGCCCGTGGCCCCGCGGGCGCCTTTACGGTCGATGCGCTGCAGGCCCGTCCCGCTGTGCTTCTGGCCGCCGGTGTCGGCATCACGCCGATGCTCGCGATGCTTCGCCATATCGTCTACGAAGGTCTGCGCAAACAAAGGGTCCGCAAGACCTGGCTCTTTTACGCGGCTCGTTCGAAAGCCGAACAGGCATTCATTCCGGAACTTTCCGAACTCGTTACGGCAGCCAATGGAGCGGTGCGCGTCGTCCGCGTGTTGAGCAACCCCGAGGGGGCTACCGACGGTGTCGATATTGACCAGGCCGGCCGGATCAATATCGATCTATTGAAACGATCATTGGCGCTCGATGACTACGACTTCTATCTCTGCGGTCCGCCGGCGTTCATGCAGGAAACCTATTCCAGCTTGCGGTCCCTCAATATCGCCGATGCTCGCATCCTTGCAGAAGCCTTCGGACCGGCTTCCATTCGCCGAATACCGGATGCCGTACGACAAACTGCCAAACAGCTGCGTCCGGCATCACGCTCCGTTCCGGTCATCTTCGCAGGATCATCGAAGGAAGCCCGCTGGACGCCGGAAAGCGGCACCCTGCTGGAACTCGCGGAGGCCCGTGGTCTCTCTCCGGCGTTCAGTTGCAGAAACGGTTCCTGCGGCACCTGTGTCACAAAGATCCTCAAGGGGGCCGTTGCCTACAAGGAGACACCGGCAGCCCCTGTCGGTGACGATGAAGTGCTCATCTGCAGCGCCTATCCAGCCGCCGAGGGCAATGAGGATGCCGGGGGGCTGCAGCTTGCGTTATAACGGTTGGCTCAGTTGAAGTGCCGGTTGGCCCGCAATTTTGCCACCGCGAAATCGATGAAGCTGCGGACCTTGGCCGATGCCTGCCGGCCATCCGGATGGACGACATGGATCGGCAAGGCCTCCTCGTCGTAATCCGACAATACCGTGTGCAGCTGACCCGCTTCAAGCTGGGTTGCTATCTGGTAGGACAGCACGCGCGTCAGCCCCCATCCCTGCACCGCCGCTGAAATCGCGGCATCATTGGTATTGCAGAACAAGCGTGGATTGACGCGAACCACGGATTTTTGTTCCGCCCCGAAACGCCATTCGAGAGAAGCCCACGCCCCCGTGGGCGCAATGATGCGATGGCGGGGGAGATCGGCGGGTTCAGCAGGCACGCCGTGCTTCTCGAAATAGGCCGGCGACCCGCATATGACACGCTTCACCTGGCCGACGCGTGTCGCGGTGAAGCCGGAATCAGGCAGGTGGCCGATGCGGATCGCGACGTCGGCGCCCTCATCGACGATATTGACGACGCGATCGACGAAAAGGGTGCGCCCGATGACATCGGGGTAAAGATCCAGATATTCGGTCATCAAAGGCAGCACGAACATCCCGCCGAATAGGACCGAAGCGGTGACGGTGAGCGTGCCGGTCGGCTTTCCGTAAGCGCCTGCAGCCGCCGCCTCGGCGTCAGCGAGGTCCGCAAGAAGCCTTTGGCAGTCGGCAAAATACCGGGCCCCGGCTTCCGTCAGTTTCACCGATCGTGTGGTACGGGTCAGAAGCCGCGTCCCGATGACCTCTTCGAGCACAGACACTGTGCGCGTGACTGCGGGCGGGCTCATATGGAGCTGTCGCCCCGCATCCGCAAAACTCTCGGCTTCCGCGACCTTCACGAAAACCTTCATTGCCTGCCATCGATCCATGCGATCCACATTCGTTTGATCCGTCAGACTCCATCTGGAGATCTGAACGCTTCTTCATTCGTCGAACCACATTGATCCTAGGTACCGCAAGGCATTTATCAAAATTATCTTATCGTGAGGACGGCAACTCCGACCGTCTTACGATGTCAAAGATGTCGCAAGCGATAGCGGCTAGACCGAAGACAGTCAGCTTCCGCCTGGTACGGGCGATTGCATCCTCATCGTCGGCCTGAACCGCGAGCGCGAACTTTACGGCGATATCGATGACCGCGTCGAAGCTTCCGCCGCGCTTTGCGGCGTCGACCTCCGCCCCTGTCAGCGCTATCCGCCTGCCCTCAATCTCGAGCACTTTGAGAGAGGTGAGATCGTTTCTCCGGCTTGCAAGGGCAAGTTCGATCTGCACGCGCATGGCCGGTTTCATGGGTTCCTTGACCAAGTTGCCCTCCGCAAACCATTGCGCCTTCGGCGTGGCTGAGGTTGCTATTGCTGGCGTATTGTCACGCATGGGATACGACGGCTTGCCCGACACCGTGATCGCGGAACCCTTTTCGTTGAAGAGCGGATTCCACGCTACATCCGTACGGCCTGCCGTTCCTTTCATGAAGAATGCTTCTCTTGAATGCTTTCTTCCTGTCGGTGGAACAATCGGGTGCAGACATGTGCCCGCACCCACCGTTACGCACGATTATTTTTCAGTTGCGAAGTAGAGCAGAGCGACGACTGGAAGGCCCAGGCCGATCCAGGATGGCAGGTTCCAGCCGCCATGCGCATATGCCCAGCCTCCGACGGCAGAGGCGATTGCACCGGCGATATACCATGTCGTCATATAGACGGCATTGAGCCGCGCGCGCACCTCTTGTCCCTGTGTGAAGATGGCGCGCTGGCCGGTCACCAGCGTGGTGGTGATACCGAAATCGAGCAGGATTGCCGCGGCAACGAAGAATGAGAGAGAAAGCGTCGATCCCTGCTCCGCGATATGGGTGATCAGGAATGCCGCACCGACAGAGACCATGCCCAGGCCCGTGGCCGGACGGCTCCAGCCCCGGTCGGCCATACGTCCCGCGATCGGAGCGGCAATGGCCCCGGCGACACCGGCAAGAGCAAACAAACCGACCCCGGCCTGCGATAGATGAAACATTGGACCGGTCAGCAGCAGCGGCGCCACCGTCCAGAACATGGTGAAGGCCGCAAATTGAAAGGAATGATAGATGGCGCGGCGTTGCAGGACACGGTTCGTGCGTGCGATCGTCCACATCGAGGCGAGAAGTCGTCCATAGGTGAGCTTGCTATGTGGTTGCCGTTTGGGCAGGGCGACGCGTAGGGCAACGGCCAAGGCCATCATCGCTATTGCCGAGAGGATGAAAACCGTATGCCAGGAGCTGAGATCAGCAAGAAAGCTCGAAAGCGGGCGCGACAGCATGATGCCGATCATCAGGCCGCTCATCACATTGCCGACGGTTCGTCCACGGATGGATTCATGGGCCAGGTGCGACGCGTAGGGCACCAGAATCTGAACCGAAACGGATGTCAGGCCAACGAAGAGCGCAGCCACAAGAAAGGTCTGCGGATGGTTGGTCAATCCGGCGGCTGCCAGCGCGATGACACTGGCGCCGATCATCGCGAAAACCAGGCGGCGATTTTCGATCAGATCGGCCAGAGGAACGATCAGGATCATACCGGCGGCAAAACCGAGCTGTGTCAAGGTGACGATCAGCCCTGCAGTCTGCGGCGTCATACCAAGGTCGCCGCTGATCAGACCGATCAGGGGTTGGGCATAATAGACGTTGGCGGTAATCATACCGCAGGCAGCGGCAAGCAATAGGGTCAGCCATGCGGGAAGGCGATGGACGCCCGATACCGCATGGTCGACAGCGGCTTCTACAGTCACTATTTTTCTCCTTGGTTGCGAATTTAGGAAGCGATCGCTTCCTAAATAAATAAAAAAATTAATCGAGCGTCCTCATTGCTGCGTCGACGACGGCGATGAACTCTTCGCGCGTCCTGCCAGTCTTGCCGATAACCCGCAGCCCCTGCAGCACGCAAAGCATCAGACGTGCCGTGCCCCGACTGTCGATCTTGATCGAGATTGAACCGTCGGTCTGTCCAAGCCGTAGCAGCTCTTCCAGATGGGACTCTCGCCGCTTGAAGACCTGCTCGGCCCGTTCGGCGATTTCCCGATCCGAGGTTGCAAGCTCCACGGCGGTGCTGATCGTAAGGCATCCCTGAATACCGGCCGTTCCATGCGAAAGGCCGACATAGAACAACAGCGCTGCGTGAATTTTATCTCTCCCAGAAGAGGCCGAGGCCAGCACCTCACGCAGGCGCGCGTCACGTAGGGAGGATTCGCGTTCAAGAGCCGCAAGAAACACGCCGCGCTTATCCCCGAATGCCTTGTAGAGACTTCCCATCGTCAACTGCATGACCTCTGCAAGATCGTCGATTGACGTGCCATGGAAGCCGCGCTCGCAGAGCAAGGGGATCGCCCGATCTACCGCCTCGGTCATGTCAAATGCACGCGGACGGCCGCGCGGCTTCGAAACTGTTGCTGAGGTCGGATCACTTCTTCTCATAATAGAAATATGGGAGCGATCGCTTCCGAAGTCAATAGGAAGCGATCGCTCTCTAAAGCTTACGCAACCTTCGGACGGGCTGAGTGCAATGGAGATTGGACGCCCCCAATCGCAGAAGGGTTGGCGCGGCGCAATTATTCCTTTGTCTGCAACGGTGCATTGCCGAAAGATGGAATTCTCTTCCATCCGGTCATCGGCGAACATCGCCTCATCGATCAAAGCATTGGTTCGCAACGATAAAAGGAAATTATGATGACCAGGAATCCTCTGACCACTCTCGCTGTAGCAAGTGCAACGCTCGTCATGGCGGCAGCCAGCTCCACTGCCTATGCAGCGCCGGTTCTCTATCGCAGCATCACCATCGACGGCGTGAAAATCGCCTATCGCGAAACGGGTTCGACCGACAAGCCTACACTCCTTCTTCTGCACGGCGTTCCCAGTTCGTCGCGAATGTATGATGGCTTGATGCAGAAATTAGGTGATCAATATCACATGGTCGCCCCGGACTATCCGGGGTTCGGTAACAGCGATGCGCCTTCGGCAGCAGATTTCTCCTACACTTTCGATCATCTTGCGCAGATGATGTTGAAGTTTACCGATGCCCTTCATATGCAAAGTTACGTGCTGTTTATGCAGGATTATGGCGCCCCGGTCGGGATGCGCCTTGCGATGGCTCGTCCTTCCGCCGTCCATGGGACCATCTTCCAGAACGGCAATGTCTATGCGGAAGGGCTAGGCCCGATGTGGGAGAAGCGGAAGGCCTTCTGGAAGGATCGTGCGGCTCATGAACAGGAAGTTCGCAAAGGCCACCTCTCGCTGGAGCTTACACGAACCCGCCATCTCGGCAGCGATCCAAACGTTGAGGCCTACAATCCTGACCTCTGGATGGACGAGTTCGCGTATTTGAACAGGCCTGGGCAGGCGGAAATCCAAGCCGACCTAATCTACGATTACCAGTCCAATATTGCCTCTTACCCCCTCTGGCAGAAATGGCTACGCGATCACGGCTTGCCTGCACTCGTGATTTGGGGAAAGTACGACCTTGCCTTCACACCCCCAGGGGCCGAGGCGTTTAAAAGAGATCTCCCGGATGCGAAGATATTCCTTTTAGATGCCGGCCATTTCGCAATGGACACGCGACTCGAGGAAGTTTCCGAACTGACCGATGCCTTCATGCAAAACCCACAAAGTACTTTTGGGGGTCGGCCATGAGGTGGGCGAGCCCGGATGCACTCACTAAAGCGCCGCCAAGCGAGGTGCGCACTTCGGTGGAGATGAAATGGGGGATAGCTTGGTCCCCACGATGCATGACGCCTATCGATCAGTCATCGACCGACGTCGTTCGCAAGGCGGCAGGAGCCGTCAAGAGCGGCTGAAACCGCTGTTAAGCACGAGGATCTGGAGAGACTGCCAGGAAGCGGTCTCTCTAGTCTGACGGCAGCCCGGATCTCGCGCAAGTCTCCGCTGCAGGGCTGCATACATGTCCGCGACCTACCAGCGTCTTCGCGCTATCTGAGTCCAGCAGATCGCTCACCCACCTTTTGAGAGCAATATAATCGCAGTGGGGCGGTTGCTTAGTCAGCGAACCCAAAATGCTGCTTCTAAGCACATAGCTGTTTCGCATTAGTCGCCCGTGGTTCAATCCCCATCAAGGCGCGACCATTATTACCGGCAGGTGTGGAAATCGATCCACGCCTGACCGGAAGCGGGAAATAGGAGCGTAGTTTTAAGAAATGATGTATTGGGGGACAGCCCATTGGTTAGCGGCGGCCAGGTCCATTGGCACAGATTTTATGGATCCGTGCCTTTCGTCGTGCGTCCTCCCGACATCGCTACGCGCAGGTTTGCAGGGTTGGCTAATCTCGACATCTTCATCACAAGCATATTTCGAATGCTGATACCTTACAGCGGCAGCCGCTCCAAGCACCATGGCCGACTCATTCAGCTGCCTTGCCGCGCCGGCTGCGCAACGCGAGTCGTCGGTCGCAAGGCAGGCGTCGCGGCGTCTGATATCGAGATTGTCGATATGCTAAAGTCGGCAGGCGCGCACTTGTGTCTAGGCTCTTCGCGCCGCCCGAAGTTGGCGCGCAAAACGCGGGAAGGACAGAGATGAAAGTTCGGCCGCGATGCGTCCGGATAGGAAAATGAAGAAAGACGAAAGCCCGACTGCGGGAGACTGTAGGGCGCCAGGTGGTATTCGAGGCCGCCGGTTCCCCGATGGGAAAGAAAGCACGAAACGCGCGATGCAGTATCGTCGCGGCCGCGCAAAATTTCGCCGCCGCTGACGGTGACGCCTGTGAATAAAACTCCAATCCGCATCCTAACTCCATTTGCTGAGAGTCTGATCCATTCTCTTCAGTTTGATGTCAGCCTCCCATGCGATGGGTTCTAGATTGCACGGAAGTTGGCGGCTCGGCCGCTATCTTGGGACAAATTGACGATTGAAGGCTTTGACCTTGCAAACCAGCAAAAGCTCCGCGAGCTGCGTGACTACCCTAAATGTTGAATTCCGACATGACAGGCACTTCCGCCTGCTGACCAATCCTCCCGCCGCCGAGCGACTTTTGAAAGCAACGCAATATGACCTCTAACCGAGCTCTGGTCTCGGGACTGTTCTTTCTATTAGCTATTCGCCTATTGGCGATGATCTGGGTTCCTCTGACTGATCCTACTGAGGCACGTTACGCTGAGATCGCCCGAATCATGGTCGACACCGGCAACTGGATTACGCCCCAATTCGATTATGGTATTCCTTTCTGGGCGAAGCCGCCGCTGCATACCTGGCTCGCGGCGATCGGTATTGAAGCGTTTGGTTCCTCGCCGTTTGCTGCACGCATAGGCATATTATTCTCAACCATTTTGACCCTGGCGATCGTGTGGCGCTGGACGCGAAGTGTCAGTGATTCCAGATCCTCCATTGTCGCCACTTTGGTGACAGCTAGCACCGGCGTATTCTTTTTCTCTGCGGCTTTCGTACAAACCGACATGGTGTTGACGCTCGGCGTTGTCGCGAGCATGGCCGGCTTCTACAATGGTCTGAAGGGCAGCCGTTCCTGGGGTTGGCTATTTTTTCTCGGGCTTGCTATCGGGCTTCTTGCCAAGGGTCCCATTGCGGTAGTTCTGTCAATGACGCCCATCGCGCTCTGGATGATATGGCGGCGCGACTGGCAAACACTGACGCGACTGCCCTGGATCGGCGGAACAATCCTGTGCCTAGCATTGGTCTTACCCTGGTATGCATCCGCAGAAATAGCCACGCCCGGATACCTGCGGTACTTCTTGATAGGGGAACATATCGAGCGCTTCTTGGTGCCCGGTTGGAAGGGCGATCTTTACGGCTCAGGGCGCGAACATGCCAAGGGTACGATATGGCTTTTCTGGATCATCGCCACTTTGCCCTGGAGTCCGCTACTGCCGGTTTTGCTCTGGCGGTATCGAAAGACACCCATTTTCGACGATGAGGGCCTTCATCTATATCTGCTGTTGTTCGCGCTGACGCCGCTGGTGTTTTTCACTGCGGCGGCGAACATCCTTATCGCCTATGTTCTCCCTGGCATTCCTGCCGCGGCGATACTTGCTGTCATCCTATGGACCCGGATGAGAAGCCCGGGAGGTTTCTGGCTCAAGTTGGGACTGGCTGAAATCACGGTGTTCACAGTCGGTCTGATCTGTATCTCTATTTTTGACGGTACGCGTACGTTGCTTCCAACAGAAGACAGGCTCGTTGCCGTCTACCAAGGTAGGGGTCGCCTCGCGATATTGCGGGGTCGCAGTTTCTCTTCCGAATTTTACAGCAAGGGTGAGGTCACCAAGATAAAGTCCATGGACGATCTTTCCAAATGGCTCGCTGCTGGCGACGGCGTATTGGTGCGTAGGGCTGATAGAGATGCGCTCGACACGCGCTTTGGCAGCGCTCTCAGCTTCCTATCGGAAGACAAGAACTATGCACTCTACATCAGCAACGGAGCACCAAATGTCCAGTAGGCCGTTCTCCGTATTCAACGTCTATCAGAGCCGCGTTGTCGACCGCATGAACTATGTGCGCAACCTGCTAAAGCAGGATTTCGATGTCAGCGTTTCGTTCTTCTCGCCCACCTGCATTTTCGAGTATTTCAAACGATGCCACTGTTGTCAGTCATATCGCCTTTCCTAAACGAGTGGGACACCGCTGAGGCCTTCGCGCGGTTCGTGAAATCCATGTCCCTTGAGGTTCGCCAGCGCTTTGGCCTTGATGTCGAGGTCGTGCTGGTTGACGACGGCAGCACCGATGGCAGCACTGCCCGTTACCGCCAGGTGCTCGAAGGCAATTGGCGGATCGTCGAGCTCAGCCGCAACTTCGGCAAGGAAATTGCTCTCGTTTCGGGCGTCGAGGAAAGCCGCGGCGACTACGTGCTTATGATTGATGCCGATCTGCAGCATCCTTATGAGGTTTGCATTGATATTATCAACACCTTGCTCGCCGACCCCGATCTTGATGTTGTTTACTCAATACGTGCTGACCGCATGCAGGAATCATGGCCGAGAGCGTTTGGTGCCAAACTCTTTTACCGGCTGATCAATGGCGGCCAACGTTTCGTCATCCCCGAAAACGCTGGGGATTTTCGCATCATGCGCCGTGAAGCAGCAAACGCTCTCCTGACCATCCGTGACAAGCGGCGCTTCAACAAAGGTCTCTATGCTTGGATGGGTTTTCGCCAGAAAGGAATTCCCTATACTCCTGACCCACGCGCGGCCGGGAAGACCAAATGGCCCAGGCTCGCCCTGGCGGCCCTTTCCCTGGAAGGCATTACCTCATTTTCTGCCGTGCCGCTTCGGATTATGTCAGCGATCGGCGTAGGGATCGGCTGCGCGGGGATGGCTTATGGAGTTGAACTCATCATGAAGGTTCTGCTCTTTGGCACAGATGTTCCAGGTTATCCGAGCTTGATGGCCTCGATTTCCGTCCTCGGCGGTTTCAATCTCGCACTTCTAGGGCTGCTGGGCGAATACATCTGGGTGACGATCGCGGAAGTGAAGGACCGGCCACTTTACATCGTACGGCGGATTCATCGATCAGGGCCGTCGCAATGAACGGTCGTAACGTCAATATCATTGCTGATGATTATGGTCTCTCGCCCACTGTCGATAGTGCAATCAGGATGCTTATGGGTTGCGAGGCGATCGATGGTACGTCTTGCATAACTGTCTTTCCGGAATGGATGGCGCAGGCGAATTTATTGCGCCAACAGGCCTCAAGATCCAAAAGTCAGATCGGATTACATCTTACCTTGACAGATTTTAGACCCGCCTCGGGACGGGGAGATGAAGAACCCATGCCAAAGCTTCGACGCCTCTTGATATCTAACCTATCTAGCACTCTCCATTGCGAGGACATTAAAGCAGAACTCGATGCGCAACTGGAGCGCTTCATCGAAGGTATTGGCAAGCTGCCAGATTTCATTGACGGTCACCAGCATGTTCATTTTCTTCCGATTGTGCGCCGATGGTTGGAAATGCGCGTTGATAGGCTTAGGCACGACAATCGCTTGCCGTGGTTAAGAGGTGCCCCGTCGATAGCTTTTGCGAGCGGCACTCGGACGAAGACGAAGGTTGCTGTTGTTCGTATGCTCGCTAATGGCTTTGATCGACAGATGACGGCTGCAGGATATGTCGTGCGTGGACCACTTGTTGGATTTTATAATTGGGCAAAGCCGAACAAGTTCTCCGACGTCCTTCAGCTAGTCGAGAACAAGTCACCAAAAGGGGCAGTACTGATGTGCCATCCCGGTTGGGTAGACGAGACGCTTATCAGTAGAGACACGATGGTGACGGCGAGGCCATACGAATTTGAGCAATTGATGCGCCGGATGTAGCCACCTGCGTTGCGATTTTGGTTGGTGGAGACGTCATGTCGGGAATGTAGAACAGTGAAGTGGCCCCGATATCGCCGGACAGATCAGCTATTGAGACAATGCTTTGATGAACTCCCTTGGCGAGGCCATCTTCAGCGCTGAGTGTGAATAATTTCCGCCTTTGGCAGCAAGGTCGCCGTCCTGCAACCACCAATCGTACAGCAGCTCCGCGCCCCCAAATCCGCCATTCCGCCCCATGCGGATGATTAGATCACGAATTCCTCTTCGTACGTCTGTAGCTCGGGAACGACAGTAACCTCCACCGGAACAATCCAATTGGCCACGTAGCTCTCGCAGTCGGAACGCTGGAGGTCGGGCTGGACACATCCCGCCCCATCGATCGCGCGACATCGCAGCATATATCGCCCCACTTCTTCAGGGGTCCAAATGTACTCCCACAAGCGCCATGCAAAGGGACGTTCTGTTTCGAGAAGCCTTCCCTCGCGCCACCCCCTCCCATCTCCGGTGCAGAGCTGCACCTGCCGGATTGCAGCCTCTCCGCTCCAGGCGGCTCCGAAAATCCGGTACGGCTGGCCGGCGATGAGACGCGCCCCCTGTACGGGACGCGCGATCTGCGCCTTGACCTCCATCTCCGCAAGGGGGACCAGCCTGGGTTCCCCGAGACTGCGCTCCCAACGGAAATAGTCTCGCGCCTGCCAGTAGCCAAGGAACGGTTGCTCGACAACCGTGATATGCGTGATCCACTTGACCCAAGCCATGCCGAACCAGCCACCCACGACCGCGCGTAGCGGGTAGCCGTGATCGCGCGTCAACGGCTCCTCGTTCATCGAATAGGCAAGGATCGTGCTGTCAGCGATGGCCTTCTCAAGCGGTAAACTGCGCGCAAAAGCGATGGGGCCGGGAGAAGCCGTTTTCTTGTTCGTGTCGACAACGCCGCAGTCGGCGCCTGCAAGCAGGACCTCACGCGCTGCTGGCTTAACGCCCGCCATTTCCAAAATCTCGCGCAGGAGAACACCTGTCCACGCGGCATTGCCGACAGCTCCGTTCTGCCACTGCAACCCTTCCTTCGGCGGCTCATAGTAGACGCGCCCGTTCCCTGCACACTCGACGACGGCGGTAAGTGTCGTGCTCCGCATCGCCTTGATGCTGTCGAGATCAAGCTCGATCGGCCGCTCCACCGCCCCGTCAACGCGCAATCTCCAGTCTCGCGCATCGAGGTCCGGCGACGGGAAATGGTTTCGCACGAAGAACAGCTCGGTTGGGACCAGCCAATCGAAGAGCGACGCAAACGGAAACTCGATGTTCGGTGGGGATTTCTGTCGAACTATTAGACTGGGTTGCTGTGGTGTCGGCATGGTCCTCGTCTCCCCCTTTTAAGAGCACAACGTCGGGTCTCGGTCGCGCGATTTCCAGTGCGATCACACCGCCCCTCGCAGTGCGTCTTTCGCATTCCGCCTTCGGGCCGCATCGTAGCACATACGCACGTTCCTCGGATCGACCTCGAACGGCAGCAAAAAGGCGGCGGCGGTCTTGCGTTCCATTGTCGGCCGTTGAAGCAGACCTTGCACCCTGTTGGAAGGCAGACATTGTCTAGTTTCAGGATAACGGCATCTTTAAGCCGCCGACGGCGGAAGTAAGCGTCGTCGCCTTGATGTTTCGCAAAGCATCCTGTCTTTATTCTGGGCTACCGGCCCATCGCCACCATGATGCAAGGCGGTCCAGAGGAAAATGTGAGACTCGGGCTGGTTGACGCGTTTTGGGGAGCGTCTGAAGGTGCTTGGCGCTGCGATCCAGACCGCGGTTCTCGCTTCGCGCATATCCGTTGATCAAGTCCTCGAACGCGTCGGGATTGTCCCCACCCGCTGTCACATCTCCGGCAGGCCGGCCTTTCGGAAGCCGTCGACAAAGTGGTCTCGTACAGATGCATCGCGCAGTGGCTGGGAGCTGAGCCAATGGCCGATCGTGAAATGAGGATGGGCGATCAGGAACAATTCTGCTTCTTGCCGCGCCTCCTCAAGGTGGCCCAACTGCGCAAGCGTAGCAGCCAGGAATTTGCGTGAGTTGGTACGATAGGTGTCTTTCCTGCGGAGCGTAGCGGTTGCCGCCTCATAGTCACGCGCTGCGTATTGCGCCTGCCCAAGATGACAAAGATACCAGCAGGTTGGGTAGGGATTGAGCCGCAAAGCTTTTTCGATCTGCGCTAGTCCGTCGGCAACCCTGCCGTCCAGCACAGACAAGTCCGACATGGCGGCCCAAGTGTCGGCGTGGTTGGGGTCCAGCTCCAGAGCTTTGGCGAAAGCGGCCTCCGATTCCTCCCATCTCCGCTCATAAGCCAAAATGGTTCCCAGAACGTAACGGCAGCCGGCATCGTTGGGATCCAGGTCGACCGCCTTCTGCGCGAACGTCGCCGCCATCCGACGGTTAGGATCTTCGGGCTCGCCGAAATGAGTCCAGGCAAGCCAACGGTTATAGGCGAGCAGACCGAGCGCCTCGGCATATGATGGCTCGAGCTTAACCGCGCGTTGGAGCAGCATATGGGCCTCACGCTCAGTTTGCGGTGACTCTTCCGTCAGGAGGCGGGCGCGCACACACAGATCGTACGCCTCAAAGTTCATCGGCCGATTGCGCTGCGTCGGGATGGTCAGCCTGCCGACGAGGGCTTCAACAATCTTGGCGTTAACTTCATCCTGTAACTCGAAAACATTTTCCACCGTCCTGTCAAACCGTTCGGCCCACAAGTGCTGGCCGCCAAGCGTGTCGAACAATTGGGCATTGATACGGACACGGCCCATCGCGCGTCTGGCGCTCCCCTCGAGGACATAGCGGACGCCCAGTTCCTGGGCGACCAGCCGTACGTCGACCGGCTTGCCCTTGTAGCCGTATACGGAATTGCGCGCGATGACGAACAGGCCAGCCGTACGGGAAAGGTCAGTGATCAAATCTTCGGTCAAGCCGTCGACGAAATATCCGTCCGTTTCATCCCCACTCATATTCGTGAACGGCAATACAGCGATCGAGGGACATTCGGGCAGCGGCAATATGCTCTGCAGTGCATCTGGCCAATGCCACACGTGGACCGGGCGAGTCAGGTTCTTTAGGTAGCGTTCGCCTGCATCAAAGAACCGGTCGCTAATCTTGCCGACGATCTCGCCGTGAACATTGGCTGAAATGCAGATACCTCCCGGTGCGGCCTGCGTCTGGAGGCGCGCCGCGACGTTGACGCCGTCCCCGAGGACGTCTGAACCGTCGTCAAGGACATCTCCCAGATTGACGCCTACACGCAGAAGCAGCCGCCGGTCTCCGGCAGCCCCAACAGCAGTGGTGGCCCGTTGCATTTCCAACGCTGCTGCGACCGCGTCCACCGCACTACAGAATTCGATTAAGAATCCGTCGCCCATGACCTTGAAGATGCGACCGTTGTGACGCATCACAGCCGGCTCGATAACGTCAGAACGGAGTTCCCTGAGGTTCGCCAGCGTTGCGACTTCATCAGCCTCCATCAGGCGTGAATATCCCACCACATCGGCAACGACGATGGCGGCTAGGCGACGCTGAAAAGATTGATCCGTCATTTGAGGACAAGCCTAACGACCGAGATAGCAAGTTATTGGTCAACCGCGAGTGAGTCAACAAGTGGTAAGAGGCGATGTCCAGGCGATCTCCACCTCCATCGCGCCGTCATCCCCCTTTGTGACCGACGGCGTCGAAGTGGACGAAACGAAAATGAGCATCCACGGAAAGCGGACCGTTCTTGAACGTCTGGTATTGGGCGGCGAGCGGCGCTAAAGCAGGTGCTGAAATGACCCCAGGATGTTGAATACCGTCATGATTTAACCCTTTTTCCGCTTGACGCCGACCCTGCTCGGCACAGACAAGCCGATGGAATATCTAGATATTTTGAGGGACACTATGGGTCATCGCGAAACGGCAGTTGGGGTGAATTTAGTGTAGAATTCAACACCTTCATTTTTTTGCTCCTCGTTTGGCGTCAAAGTAGTTCGCAATACGCCATCGCATGATAGCGCCCACGCGACTCAAGTCTTCCAAGGCTGCTCGGGGACGTCGTGCAAGCCGTTCGGCAACAACATGCGGGCGGTGGAAATAACGTTCAGATATTCGCGCAGGAGCTTGATCTTGCCAGGTGGCTTCATTCCCGTGATGGACCAGGGTTACGCCATCATGGTCGTCCAGCTTCCTCAAGGATCGTCTCCTGAACGAACGGAGACCGACCCATCCGTCATACGGGTTGTCTTCTACCGTCATCTGTCAGTCGCCTTTTTCATCAGGTCTTCAATGATCGAGGGGCCGATTGCCTCTCCAAGGGCTTTCGCGCCCTTCGAAGGCAACCTCGCGAGGCCCTTGGTGATCGCTTCTCTCCATGCATCTCCTCGATCCCATGCTTCTTCCCACGCAAGGGCGATTGCATCGCTCTGACGCGTTTTCACGAGTCCTTCGAAGAGCAAGGCGGCCTGCGATAGGTCTTTGCCCGCTTTCAAACGTCCTAGCGTGTCTGTGAGCCTTCTTGAGGACACGATCAGCTTATGGACGGCATACCGCTCGGGAGCAGGGACCAGCACGTTCGCGCCTTCGCGGTGTAGAAGCACCGTTCGGACAGGCTCGTAGATCAGGTAATCGAGGAAGCGCAAGTTTTCCGCCGACGCGCCGCCCAGTGCGGGCATCGGCGACGGCTTGCCCGTGTATTCGTCTGATCCCCGGTTTCCCGTCAGGAACTCCACACGGTAGCCCCTGGCATTCTGGAAGGCGACAACCTTGGCTCGGTCCGCCCGGTGCGGGACCGCCCGGAAGTCGGGATCGACCGACTGGAGGACCTCCAGAACCGGAGGCAGGCTGTCTTCGACCCCGGCCGGGATCGCGAAGTCTTGGGCGAAATCCGCGTCACCTGTCTGCATTGCAGACGATGGCAGCCGAACGCCGATCATTCCGGCGTAGGTGCTGAACGCCACCGATCCAATGAGGACGGCTCTCAATCGGAACAATCCAGCGTCAGCAAGAGCCTTTGTAACATCTCCCGCAAACCCGTCTGGACTGGGGAAGCCTGCACGACGTAGGGTGCTGACCATCCGCCTCCGCTCCCGCAGGTCGTCCTTGATCTCCTTGTGGGCCGTCACCCGCGCCGTGATCTCTTCATCGCTCTGCGGACCGACATAGCTTCGCTTGTCTTTGCCATCTGTGGTAGGCAGATCGAAATACCAGTAATCGCGACCCTTCACGGTCACGGTGACGAACCAACCCTCCAGTGGGAAGTCCGCAAGGAATTGTCCGTCGTGCGTCCGCTGAACCAGCTCGGCAAACAGGGTCCGGTAGGCAATGTCGATCTCTCTCATCATCGGCGGCTCTTCTTTTTCGACAGGGGCCCTCTGGCGGCGGGCTCGGACATCCACCTTTCGAAGCTGCCCTTCGGTCGTTTGGCGAAGTCGTCGTCACTGATCTCGTTACCGCGTTATAAGTCTCTGTCAATACCTTATAACTGCCCGCGACGTTGTCAACGTCGCTGTTATGAGCCTCTGCCAAAACCCATAACGAGCCTATTATAAGTGTTCGCCGAGACCTTATAACCGCCAGCCGTTGAAATTCCGCCGGCGGTCGGCTTCTGCCGCCGGACGCGGAAGCGATCCTCATCCGGCATACGCTTTAGGATCTCGCGTGTTGAATTCCGTCCTGGGCCATCGCGAAACGGTAATTGTGGTGAAGCTAGGATGGAATTCAACACAACTGAAGATCAGAAGTCGAAATCTTCCATTGCTTGAATCGGCATCAGGAGATGGCCATGGATGAAACGATCAGGAGAGGACGTTGTTCGCGCAAAGAGCATACGATCCCCGCGATGCTTGTCGTTGAGTTGAGAACGCAGCCGGATGATCGGATATTCGCTGAACTGCTTTGGCTCGATGGCAACATGAAGGCACGACAGGCCAATCTCGATACTGAGCTGTTGGAGCATGTTCCTATGCAGGAATAGACAGATTTGGTTGCCCAGCGCCAATGTCCGTAGCGATCGGATGGCAATGATGTACCTGGGGCTATGTTTCGGCCCCGGCGCGTCTTTCGCCTCCTGCACCGTGGTGGCGGGGCCAGCTAGCCTTGATAGCCGGGAGGGGTGACTGCAACGAATTGTAGTGCTAACGTGGCGAGCTAATCGTTTAATCAAAGGATTTTGTCCACATTCGCTTCCGGGAGGACGGCCTTCGAAGGCGCACTGGATCAGGGTATTCCGGAGATGAAAGGGGTAGAGGACGCAGGCATCATAGACCGCGAAAGGCGGTTTAGAGGCCATGCGTCTCGATCAGGTCCTCGGTATCTTCGGCAAGAGCGTCGATCGCGGTTTGACGAACGTCTAGCTTAGATTTCAGCCTGAGCACATCCTTTAGAAGAGCACGACGGTGTTTGCCCACGTAGCGGAACGGCAGATCGCCCCGATCCATGCGTAGGACGACGAGGGGGCGAGAGATGCCGAGAATAGCTGCCGCCTCGGTCGGGCTCAGTTCTTGGTCTTCGGCCAGCACGGCAACACGTTCGCCGCGCATCATGTGCTCCAAAAGCGCCTCCACTGCCGCCGCGGCAGAGGGCGGTATCGACAGCGTCTGTTCCTTCCCGCCCTCACGATGAACGTGAAGTTCCAACCTGTCGCCTGCGCGCAGTTTCGGCAAAGGCGAGGCTATCTTGCGATCGCGATCCGAGAGTCCGGCGAAGTGAACAATTTGGCTGGCCACGGCGATATCTCCTATTTTGACTAACATAATGCCTGAGGCCCCTAACTGCAATATCTGAAAGTTCGTGAGCTTAGTTGAGTTGAGGGATTTAGCCTTCCAATCGAAGTGACGCAAACTCCGACTTGAAATCAATATCCAATCCATTGGACAGCGCGGCGGCGGTTCGATCTCATCAGGAGCCAGATACGATTTGAATCCCCACTCTAACATGCTCCCGCTCACTCTTCTCGATAGCTGACCCGTGTTCACATCAGGTTTCCGAAACGGACGGCTGCAGGCTCCGGATTGGACGAAGTTGAAATCCGAATCGGACGCATGGAAGCTCCGACCTGAACGCATCAGCAATCTTAGAACTTGGCAGCGATCAGGAGGAAAAATAGATTGAAAGCGGAAAGTCCTTCTGACCTACTTTATCCGAGAGGCGCAGCCGAGCGAATTAGGGTCGCGCTGGAAGATACGCCAGTTGTACTTGTGAACGGACCGCGTCAGTGTGGCAAGACGACGTTAGCTCGAACTCTGCTCCAGACAGATCGTCCGTATTTCACGTTAGATGACGAAACGACCTTACTATCAGCAAAGACCGATCCAGTCGGCTTCATTCGTCAGATTGATACCGCCATCTTAGACGAGGTGCAGCGTGCACCGGAGTTGTTGCGTGCCATAAAACAGGCTGTAGACAACGATCGGCGGCCTGGTCGATTTTTGTTAACCGGCTCAGCAAACATTCTCGCACTCCCGACGATTTCCGACAGTTTGGCAGGACGGATGGAGGTCGTTACCTTGTTGCCTCTAGCTCAATCCGAAATTCGGCGCAACCAGTCGAACTTCCTCGATTCCGCTTTTGCTGGAACGGTTATAGTCCCTCGCAATCCAATGGTCGGAAACGCCCTGATCGAGCGGGTGCTCATCGGCGGATATCCTGAGATGGTGGGTCGTGGCGATCCCCGCCGTCGATCCGCATGGGCTAGAGAATACATACGCGCTATCGTTGAACGAGATGTGCGCGAAATTGCCGACGTCGAACGCCTGGATCAAATGCCGCAGCTTCTTCGGGCGCTCGCGCATCATTCCGGACAGTTGCTCAATTTCACCCAATTGGCCGGCCAGGTCGGCATCGATGACAAGACCGCCCGGCGTTACATTGGACTATTTGAACAGTTGTTCCTCGTTCGTCGCATCGAGCCCTGGTATCGAAATCCGTTGAAGCGTCTTGTTAAGACACCAAAGCTCCTGTTTCTCGATAGCGGTCTCTTAGCTGCGCTTGTCGGATTGACAATTGATCGAATTTCACGTGACCGAGGGTTATTCGGTTCATTGCTCCAGACGTTTGTCGCCGGCGAAATCCTCCGGCTTGCGGCCTGGAGCGAAGTCCAATCAACCTGCCATCACTATCGGGGTAAGGATCAGGACGAAGTAGATATCGTTCTCGAAGACGAAGCTGGCAATATGGTTGCACTTGAAGTCAAGGCTGCGGCAACGGTGATCGCAGCAGATTTCAAAGGCTTACGCAAATTAGCCGTGGCCACTGGGCGCGCCTTCAAGGCGGGCTGGGTGCTATACGACGGCGACAAGATCCTGCCATTTGGCGATAATCTTGCGGCGATACCGCTATCTTGTCTCTGGGGCGATTAAGGTAAGCGGCAGGAATTAAGTTCGAGTCTCTTCAAGAGCGAAGCTAAGGCTTTTGACAATCTTTGCCAAAAGAGTCTATAGTCATTCATTGAATGGAGTCCGCCAATGGCAACGATGAATGTATCCCTACCGGATCGGATGAAAGACTGGGTTGAGGCACAGGCTAAGACGGGAAGATATTCCAATGCTAGTGACTACGTGCGCGATTTGATCAGACGTGACCAGGCTCGGAATGACAAGATCGCCGCCATGCAAAGCTTCGTTGACGCCGGGCTCCAGAGCGGGGTTGGAACCCGATCGAAGGATGAGCTGTTCGCTGAGGCTGAAGCTCGTTCTAATAGAACATGAGCTATAGGCTTTCTGTCGAGGCGGAAGAAGACATCATCGCGATTGCCGAGCAAGGTGTGCGTATGTTCGGCGCCGAGCAGGCGCGTCGTTACCACAATGATCTTTTTGTTGTACTGGATTTGCTAGCCAATAATCCGCGTATTGCGCGCGAAAGAGTTGAAATTGAGCCGCCGGTCAGAATTCATCCCTTCAAAGCGCATCTGATCGTTTATCGGATAGCCGACGATGAGAGTGTTTTCGTTATACGCATCCGGCACGGGCATGAAGATTGGGTGAGCGATTCAGCATAGCGCACGCCGGACGAACCTCTGTTTTTGGCACGCCATTGGTTCGATTCTACTCAAGGTGACAAATCTACTCAGAGCAACCGCGCCCGCTCACCAACTTCTTGTCGTGCATATCAATCCATTCGGTTGATCCGGCGTCCCGACTTTCTGGAAGCTTCATCGAACGACGCCGCGATCTTCATCATGAACGCCTTGCTGAAACGGCCGAGAACGTTTTCGTCGGGCTCGATGTACTACGACCGCTCGGCGATATCGTAATTGTATTCGTCGACCATAACCCAGCAGCGCTTCAGGTCGCTCAAGCCGGCTCGGCCCGGCAGCTACGGTGCCACCGATCGCGCCGATCCCATACACAACAATTCGCATCTGATCCCCTTGGTGCAATACAAGGCCGGCGTTCGACGTCAGCGGATTGGTAGCACGGTTGATATGAAGCGACATTTCGATATTGATGTGAGGCGTTCATATCTTCGTGCGGTTGGGAGGGCACTCTCTAGGCCGCGACACCGTCATCGTCAGCGGCAAGGATTAGGTCGGCTGCCTTTTCAGCCAGACAATAAGTTGCCGCAACGGTGTTGGCCGAAACGATGCTCGGCATGATCGAGGCGTCGACTACGCGCAGGCCCTGCACTCCATGTATCCGCATGGTCACAGGATCGACAACCGATCGCTCGCCGCGTCCCATGGCGCAGGTCCCAACGGGATGAAAAAGCGTGCCGACGCGCTCGCGGATGAAGGCATCAAGCGCGCCGTCGCTTTCGATGTCCGGCCCCGGGTCGATCTCTGTGTCGAGATGCGGCGCGAAAGGCGCCTGAGCGGTGATGTTCCGTGCCAGCCGGATTCCTTTGCGCAGCGTTTCCATTGTACTGTCGCCGCGAAAGAAGTTGTAGAGGATCGCCGGCCTTTCGCCAGGATCGGCGCTTTTCAAGGCCACGCGGCCGATGCTACCCGGTCGAAGCTGGCAGACGTGCATAAGAAAGCCATGACCGGTAAAGCCTGACGCAGCCTGCGTGTTGGCGCGACCGGTGCAGAAGAAGAGCTGAATATCGGGCCGATCGCTTGAAGGATCGGTGGAGATAAACGCGCCGCCTTCGCCGGTGGTCGATGAAAAAAGCCCGCGCTTGTTGAATACCCAATTGAACACGTGGCCGGCATTGCGCGGCGCCGCTCGCCAGGAGACGCCGTAAGGTGCTATAGATCTCGCCCGATATTCTATCGTGACGTCGAGGTGATCCTGAAGATTCTCGCCCACTCCCGGAAGGTGCGCGACGAGGGGAATGCCATGGCGTGAGAGTTCTTTGGCGTTGCCGATACCCGACAACATCAGCAGATGCGGCGAAACGAAAGAGCCTGCTGAGAGGATGATTTCGCGACCGCCCACGACACCTTGCTCGCCATTCCGCCGGAAGGCGATACCGGTCGCCTTTCGCGCCGCAAACACAATGCGCGTAACCTCGGTCTCGCTCATCACAATGAGATTCTGTCGATGCCGTACTGGATCGAGATAGGCTCCTTCGGAGGTAACCCGCTCACCATTCTTCTGAGTAAAAGTATAGAGGCCAACTCCGTTCTGGCGCGCGCCGTTGAAATCGGCATTGAGCGGGTGACCGGCCTGCTGCGCAGCTTCAAGGAAGACCTCTGCCATAGGATTGACGCTCCGCAGTGGAGCGATGTTCAGCGGCCCGCCTAAACCGTGATAGGTCGGATCGATCTGCCCTTCGAGAGGCTTGTCGCCGAAACGTATGTGGCGGGCCGATCCCGGCTCGGCCAGAATATCGAAGCGCTCGAGCTTGCGAAAATAAGGAAGCAGGTCGTCGTAGCCCCAGCCCGGATTGCCGCGGTCGCGCCAATGGTCGAAATCCTCGCGCTGGCCGCGAATGAAGATCTGACCGTTGACGTTCGTCGAGCCCCCTGTGCCCTTGCCGCGCGGCAAGGCTAGTGAACGCCCCTGCAGGCCGGGCTCGGGTTCGGTTTGGAACCAGGACATGAATTTCGGGCCGCCAAGAAAGGCAAGCGTCGGCGCCATAAAGGTCACCATGGCCAGGGGGATACGGACGATGGCCTTGCGCGCATTGCCATCCACCCCTGCCTCGACGAGACAGACACGTGTAGCCGGATTTTCACTTAGCCGATTTGCAAGCACACAGCCCGCGGCACCCCCACCGACAATGATATAGTCGAATTCGGGCAAGGCTCAGATATCCTGAATTTGCGGCAGGATCACGAGATCGCGAATGGTCACATTTGCCGGCCTCGTCAACATAAAGATTACCGCATCGGCGACATCTTCGGACCTCAGGCCCTCGCGCGACGCAACCTTCGTGTCGATGGCGATTGGATCGGTGTAGCCCCATAGCTCATTCAGCACGACGCCGGGCGCTACCGAGCCAACTCGGATATTGTGCCTCATCGTTTGCCGCCGCAATCCGTGCACGAAGGCCTGGATCGCATGTTTGGATGCTGAATAGATCGGCTCCCAATGGATGGCCTGATGCCCCGCAACCGAGGAGGTCACGACGATCTGCCCGCCGCCGTGGGCAATCATGCCAGGCAACACTGCGCGGACCAGCCGAAAAACCGAATTGACATTGATTGAAATCAGTTCGTCCCAGGCATCTGGCTCACCCTCTGCGACGTCGCCGGGGATGTAGAGGCCGGCGTTAGGCAGGAGAATGTCGATACGACCGAAGTGCTGAGTTGCGGCATCGACAGCGTTTTGGAGGGCGTCCGGTTTGGTGAGATCCGCCGGCAACACGATGACGTCACCACCCGCCTTGTCGGCCACTGCCTCAAGCCGTTCTGCGGAGCGGCCGATAAGTGCCAGCTTCGCGCCCTCTTCTCGCAGAGCCAATGCTGTTGCGCGCCCGATACCCGAGCTCGCGCCTGTGACGAGCGCGACCTTGCCTTTAAGTTTCTGTCCCAAGATTTCCTCCACATCGGCGGGATCTTGGAAAGCCCTCGCCGATGGGAATGCTAGGCAGGCTGCTTCTACCCGTCAATAAAAAGCTTCGCTGATATGAGCTTCACGGTCAGAGCATCAAACCCACCTTCGTGGGTCCACGATGCAACCGCTTGAAAAACTCGGGCATCGCTCCGTGCGCCACGTGCCCGTGAATTTCACCAGCGGGCGCAGACCAGAATGTGGAGCGATCACCCAATCTGGTCTCAATCAGCTTCCGCGTTTGAGAGCATTTTGGTCGGGAAAGATTCATGACCTTGTCTGCTCATTGGGCGCTACCTCCACCGCCACCTCGAGATCAAGCCACCAGAGGCGTTCGCGATCGAAGCCCGCCGAGCCTATGAATTTCGAATAATGGCCTTTCTTGATAGCGATCGAAACGCGGTGCGACTAGGGCGGGCAATTGTGAATTGGGTCCGAACAAATTCTGCCGATAGGTTCACAATGACGCAGATCTTGGCTCTGTTGTTTCTATAACTTTCAGTCTAAAAATCGGCACTCGGAAGTTGTCGGCGTTCGAGTTAGAACTGACGTCGATGGACATCAAATCGCGCGAGGAGGACGGCGATGCCTGAAGAAAAATCGACGGAGCCGCTCGATCTTTCTGCCTTCGATGATTTAACGGAGACCTTCGGTTCGCCGCAAGTGTTGCCGTCACAGCCTTCCGACAATGCGCTGACGCCGGCAACAGACGCGCGGCTGCTGGCGGATGCACCGCCTGCCCGCCTCGTGGATGTGTCCACCCTTTCGCCCGAAGATCTGACCGCGGCCAATCGCTCGGCGGCAAATCTGGATTTTAGGAAAACCAATACACTTCTGGCGCATGGCGACGGCACCCTTGCTGAGATTGCGCAGGCCTCGCGTCAGCTGCTCACCGGGGTGCGTCTCGGCGATACCGGCGAAGTGGGCCGGATAGCGGCCAGTGTGATTGACGGCGTGAAAATCCTCCGGATCGACGAGTTGCAGGCGGAATCGTCCGGTGCGACGTCTGGCGCCCCGCGCTTCGGCCTGATCGGCAAACTACTTGGTGCCGCCGCCAACGCCCACACAGCGTTCAAAAGCTTTCAGGAAAATCGCAAGAAGTTTCTGGATCTCATGGACGCGGAACAGGCCAAGGCGCGAAAGACGAAAGCGGACCTTGCCGTATCGATAGACCTGCTCGACCAGCAGGCCTCGGCGATACGCAAGAGTCTTTATGGTTTGAAAATCGATATTGCCGGCGGGCAAATCGCCTTGGATCGTGGTCAAGAAGAATTGGAATTGCTGCGTCAGAATGCCTTGAAGTCCGGGGACCCGGCCGATGCAGCCGATGTCATGGAGTTTCGCAGCGCGTTGGCCAACTTCCGCGGCAAGATTGCGGAAATGCGCGAAAATCTGGTTGGCTCGGCATTGCTAATACCGATCATAGGGCAGAACAAGAAAGCCGCCGAGACTCGATTGATGAAAATATCGAATGGGATGCTGGTCGTCATCCCACGCTTGATGGCGGTCGCCTCGCAGGCGGTCGTGCAGGTGGATATTCGGCGTGCTGCAGACGAGGCGGAAAAGTTGGACGAAGCGTCGCGCCAAATCACGCTGCTCGCCTCCAAGGGCGCCCATGATGCCGCCACGAGCGCGGCGCGCAGTCTTGGCGGAGATCAGCGCAACCTCGATGTCCTGTCACAGGTTGCAGACGAAGCCATTCGCACGATGAATGAAGTCATCGATATCGAGCACGAGGTCGCGCAGGGTGATCGCGAACGCGAGGCCAAGCTCGCCGCCATTCGCGATCGGATATCGCTCGGCATGCGCGGCGTCAATCAGCGTGCCCTGGAGAAGCCTGCTGGATGAGCGAAGAACGCAACGTCGATTTTGATATGCAGGCGGCATGGCTGCGGCGGTTCAATTCCGATGCCGAAAGCAATCTGAAGGCCTTTGCATTACGGCTGAAGGAAGCCTTGCCGCACCAAGTCTCGATCCTGGAAAGCAAGTCGTTTTTCAGCAAGCCGCGACTGACTGGCGTCAGTATCCACATTGGTGACCATAAATACACGCTTGAAGTGACGCGCGGTGAATTGAAGGCGAGCGTAGCCATGGTGGTTCGAGGCATCACGCTCAACACCAAAAGCGTTGCGCCTGCCGATTGGTTCACGCAATTGGCAGCGGAAACGAAGGCTGCCAGCGCGCATGCGCAGAGCCTCAGCCAATCCCTCTCCGCTTTCATGACTTCCTAAGGAGCTCCTTCTTTGGGCCTGTTCGATTTTCTCAAGAAGCCCGATGCGGAAACAGTCGCGCGTCAACAGGCTGCCGCCGAACGACAGGCCGACATCAGACGTGCAATAGAGCGCGGTGGCGTTCCTGAGATAACGCGCAAACGGCTCAACGGCATTCAGGCAGGAACGCTCCCTTGGCTGGCAACACTCACACCTGCCGAATTGCTTGTGATGCGCTCGCACGGCATCCGCCCCATCTCGTCCGTTTCCGCGACCTGCTGGATCCATTATGGATTTTCTTGGACCACTGGTCATATGCAGGGCTGGAACAGCGCCCTCCAAAGATTGGCAGAAGAGGCGAGGGCAGCGGGCGCCAACGCCGTTGTCGATGTCAAGATGCGCACTGTGCCGCTCCGCATTGGCCAGAGCATGGACTTCACGCTCGTGGGTACTGCCGTCAAGGTTGATGGCCTGCCGCCTAGCGGCGCCCCCGTCATTTCCACGGTTTCGGCATTGGAGTTCGCCAAGTTGCTGGATGCCGACATCATTCCGGTTGGCATCGCCGTCGGCGCCGCCTACGAACGGCGGACCGATTGGTCGGGCAGAACCCGGCTGACCTTCATCGGCAACATCGAGTGCCTCGATTTGTCTCGCCTTTGGGGAGAGGTCAGAACGCGGGCGATGAGTGAACTTCGCAGCAGCGCCAAGCGTCAGCATGGCAGCGTGCTCGCCCATGTGAATTTCAGTCAGTCGTTCAAAATCGAACGCGACAAGCTGCCGCCAGATTTTCTGTTTCGCCATATCATCATAGGTACCGTAGTGGACATGTCCGTGGAGTCTGCCAAGAGAGCGGTAAAGGATCGAGGACTAGACACCAGCATAGTCGTAGACATGCATGCCGCAGGAACCCCCTTGAATGGGCACGTTCCTCACCACCAGTCCTATGGCTCTGATAGAGAAGGGGGAATTTGAGAATGACCAACCCGATGCCCGCACATGTCCTCGAGCGGCTCAAGGGCCTGCGAAGTTCAACGCATTCGTCTGGCGTCTTCACTTCGGATTTCAGTGTCAACGAATTTCTGTTGGTGCGTAAAGCTGGCTTCGAACCTGTCGGTCTCTGTGTCGGCAGTTGCGTTTATCATGTCGGCATTCAATATCGGTCGTGGAGCAAAAACCAGGAACTGGAGGTCCTTTCAAAGGCAATGTATCACGCCCGCGAATTGGCGATGTCGCGGATGCGCGCTGAAGCGACGGCGATGGGTGCGGACGGTATCGTCGGCGTCAAGCTGACGATAAAGAGAATGGCATGGGACGATCACATGCTGGAATTCATTGCATTGGGCACCGGCGTCGTGCATGCCGAAGGCCATTCAGGATTTCGAGCACACGACGGCGGACCCTTTACGTCTGATCTGTCCGGTCAGGATTTCTGGTCACTTCTTCATGCGGGCTATCGACCCGTGGAGATGGTCATGGGGTCCTGCGTCTATCATGTCGCACATCGCGGCATGTTTGCGACGGTAGCTACCGCAGGGAGCAACGTCGAGCTCGAGAACTACACCGCTGCGATGTATGAGGCACGAGAGATCGCCATTGACAGAATGCAGGCTGAGGCGTCGGCGGCGAAAGCCGAAGGTGTCGTCGGCCTTGATATCCACGAAGGCAGCCACGGATGGGAGACGCATGTGATCGAGTTTTTCGCGATCGGCACAGCCGTTCTGCCGCTGGCGCAGGAATTGGCGCCTGAGAAAATTGCAGATCCGATTATGGTGCTTTCTGTCAACGACTAATGTCGGCGCCGCCTTGCGCACCGCTCTTGTGGTGCTCGCGATGCTCCTGAGCTTACTCGTTCACGGTGATTTTGCCTTTGCGGAACCTCTGCCGCCTCAAGAACGACCGATGGTTTCGCACTGGTCTATAGTGGAACTGCCGGGAGGCTTGCTTCGAATGGATTTCCGCAGAAGGCAGGATTTCCGCCGGCACGCCTGAGCTCTTCAAAAAGCTGCAGGACAGCCGGCGCTTCCATATGCGATACCTTCCATTGCCATTTTAGGACGTTTTAATGGCGGCCGCACCGGCTTTGGTCAACATATTGACGGTGCCCGGGCGCACTGGAAAGCCGATAGGTGCCGCCGCCTGATCGCAGACAGCAGCGCGATTGTTCGAGCACCGATCCATAACGCAAGAACGCCATTACGACCATCGGTTTTGATATCGCAAGGAATGCTTTCCGGCTTCAAGGGCGACAGCATCTGCTGTCGCCCTTCCATTCACTTTCTTCCCGGAACCTGCTTTTAGGATAGATCAGCTTCAACGAGGTAGCGTGTCAGCGCCGCCGTCGACATTTCGCGCGCAAGGCCTGCTGCCTGGCCCGACCACATGTTGCTGAAGTCGGATCTGGCATTTTTCTCGGTGAGCGCACGCAGCGGCGCAAGCACGCCACCGGCCGTCGGAAAGGCCGGTGCCAGATTAGACATCGGTCCGATTTCCCGCATCAGCCGATTGAAGATGCCGCGGGCGGGCCGGCCGGTGAAGAGGTTTGTCAGTGCCGTGTCATCGCCTTGAGAGGCCTGAAGTGCCTTGCGGTGAAACTGGCTGATCTTGGCTTCAGGGGTCAGCAGATAGGCGGTCCCGATTTGAACGGCCGATGCCCCCAGCGCGAAAGCTGCCCGCACGCCGCGAGGATCGGCAATACCACCGGCCGCAACAACAGGAACGGACACGGCATCGACAATCTGCGGAACAAGGGCGATCGTGCCAATCTGCGTGGACATGTCATCGGAGAGAAAGTTGCCGCGATGGCCGCCGGCTTCCTGGCCCATGGCAATGACGGCATCGATGCCACGCTCATCCAGCCATTTGGCCTCGGCGACCGTCGTTGCTGAAGCGATGATCTTCGCACCGGTTCGCTTGACCCGCTGAAACAGGGCTCCGTCAGGCAAGCCAAAATGGAAGCTCACGACTTCCGGCCGATAGTCTTCAACGACGGTGCAATAGGCGTCGTCGAATGGGGCGCGATTGGAAGACGGAACCGGATCTGCGGGATCGATACCCATTTCGACATAGTAGGACGCCAATGCCGAGCGCCAGGCCATCTGGCCAACCGGGTCGGGTTCCGGCGCGACGTGAGAGAAGAAATTGACGTTGATCGGCTTGCTGGTCGCGCTGCGGATCTGGTCCAGCGCGGCCTTCATCGCATCGATCGAGAGCATCGCTCCCGGCAGCGACCCGAGACCGCCCGCATTGCTGGCGGCAATCACCATTTCGGGCGTCGTTGCTCCGGCCATCGGTGCCTGAATGATAGGCAGCTCGATGCCGAACAGATCGAGGATGCGCTTGTCTTGCCAGTTACCCATGCTCGAGACTCCATTGCTGTTTAGCATATGAAGCACCCCGGCCTGAGGGGTCGAGGTGCCGGTCACATTCCAACGTCCGGCTGCCAATGCGCCGGCAATATAGTCATTTTGACTTGGCTTCGGCCATCTGCTTTCGGTATTCCGGCGTCGTCACACCACCGACGCCCCAATTTTCGAGCTCCACCTCATCGATAACGACGAATGTGGAATTGTGCGGCTTGCCCATGACTTCGAAAAGCAGGTCGCTGACCCCCTTGATGAGGGCCTTCTTCTGCTCGGGCGTGGTGGCCGATGCCCCAGGAGCGGTGCCTTCCCTGGTAACCTTGATATTGACGTATGGCATTTGCGTTTCCTTTCCGGGTGCTGATGTTACAATCGCATTGGCATGCAGCAGCCCAGGTCAAGCTGCGATCTTGAAGCTGACAGATTTTCATCTTTCGAACCGCCGAAGCCGGGAGACCATGTTAGACTGCAAGAAGACGCTCGCCAGCTGTTCCTGGCTTTCGCGGTAGTGGTCCGAGATTCGATCATCACAGCCGGTCCGCCGACAAGCGTCAACTTCAGTTTTGGATAGGGACATCGGATATACTTTCCGGTTCGCGTTCCACCCACCCTAAATCCGTTCGATAGTTAGGATAATTCGCAATTGTCGCTCAATCGCTGAGAAAAAACCCACAGCAATCGAACCGCCCGCGGCAGGATCTCTTTCCACCGTCTCATCGGGCGATTGGTCGAGTTCCCACAAGGCCTCGCTTGAAAAGGGCGCTCATCTTTCCCGTCCATTCAAGGCGGCCAACAATCATCACCGGGGGGATGAGCCTTGCCAGACGTCGACGACACCGGAATAGCACGCCTCAGTTCCACGCATGAGCTGAGCGTCGAGGAATATGAACGACAATACCGAAAGTTTCTCGATCATGGACGGACAGGAGGCGCGCTTGGCGTTCTCTTGACGTCGGGTTCCAAGGTCGTGCTGATCAAACGGACAGGTCTTCATGCCGGCTGGGCGATCCCTGGTGGAACCCTGGAAGAGGGGGAGGAGCCGGAAACCGCCCTGCGGCGCGAACTTCAGGAAGAGCTTCGTTTTCAACCATCCGATCTGACGATGACCCTCCTTGAGGAAAAGGTCTTCAGGTCTCCGTCCGGCGAGGAGCTTCGCTTTGATCTTCACGTCTTCATCGGCCGTCTCGACTTCGATTTCGACGAAATGACCGCGCCGGAGGACGAGCTCGACATCGAATGTATCAAAGCGTTCGCTGTCGATCTCCTGCCAGGCAACATGATTCTCTCCGACCGCGCCAAGCTGGACATCATCCGCGGATCCTTGGAAGGGGCGCCGACTTATACGTAGACAGACCAACGACGTGACCTTGTCGCACGGATGCGTGGCTCGAGATGTCGGTAACCCACCGCACACGATCAGAAACGAACGTGCTTAAAGAAATCTCGAACGGCCGTAAAAGCGACGATCGCCATGCAAAGTACTGATACATATTTGGTCAGGCCTGTAGCGCGCCCACTAATTACTCCATCCACTACGGGCAAAAGGCCGAAGACAAGCTGTAAAAACAGTATCGGCAGCCAAGGCCGTTCTTCGATCTTCTGTACCGTTCCGTCGCGATACGGATCCTCCCGACTGCCTGGTTCTGGAGACAAGTTCAATCTCCAGGTCACAGTTCTCCCACGAAGAAAATACGTGATAATGAGGCAAGTAAGATACAGCGCCGGTAGCCAGATGCTCCCTCTGCCCAGCAACCAGACAGGAATAAGCAATAGGTGTAGGCCGAGCAAAAACCAAAATGAACACCCCTGAAGCCTATTACTCTCAGCTTCTTGAGTGGAGGAATTGTTAGCCACTGCTGTTTCTTTCATTCTCGTCGACCGAGTGAGTGTCCGTCGCCTGATCGGTTATCGCTTTTTGATCTCCCGAGGCTTGCACTGTCCGTTTCATCGAGCAGTGCCGCCGGGCTTGCAAAGTCTCGACGAAGTGCCTCTTCCTTCCATTTCGCGGAGAAAGATTGGGCCAAAGGGACAACAATCCGGAAGGCCGCACCGATGTCTTGCGATTGCAGCAAGGTTATCTCGCCCCCGTGCGATAGTAAGATCGTCCGCACGATACCCAGTCCCATTCCCGTCCCCCCGCTACTACGGCGAGTCGAGAAAAACGGCTGAAACACACGGTCGCGGTCGGCTTCGGAAATACCGCCGCCGTTGTCGCGCGCGATGACGACCGCTGAGCCGGACTCGGTGAAGGCCTCCAGATCGACCCGTCTTGCCCCGTGTTGTGTGGAGTTCTCCGCAAGATTTGCAAATACGATGTTTGCGGCTTCCGGAGGCAAGGCCATGCGCAGATGCGTCTGACCTGTGCCGACGATCTCGAGTTCCGGGAAGCGCTTTTTCAGGGCTGCCGCGATATCGTCGACGGTCGAGTGATCGACGGAATCGGGGACCTCGGCGTGGGCGAGGTCTCTCAGCCGCAGCAACAGGGTATTCAGCCGTTCGGCATCTGCGATGATATTGTCGAGGAAATGCTGGCGCTGACCATTCGTCATCGCCTGCTCGTGGAGATCGTCCCGCAGCAGTTCTGCAGCCCCTTGGATCGCCGTCAGCGGGGACTTCAATTCATGGGAAACATGCGCTGCGAAGGTGCGAACATAAGTGCTGCGATCCACCAGCTTGGTCGCCAGGTCCAGAAAGCTCTGCGATAGCGTCGCAACCTCTCTTGAACCATAGCTGGAAAGCGGTCGAATATCTCTCTTCCGGCCGCGGGCTATCTCATCTGCTAGGGCGACGAGCGCATTGATGGGGGCCGTAATATTCCGACTGAACACGTATGCGACGGAAAGCGTTACTCCCAGTGCGACGAACAGTGCACCGATCTTTGTCGGCGTCCAGAAGAACTGCGGTTCTTCGCTGTGAAATCCAAGGACAATAATGGCGATCGGCAAGATCATGGTCGCAACGAGCACGGCCGATGCAATCATCGCCATAGGCGGGCGCCATTTTGATTTGACCCGAGGCGCACTCACGATTTCTCCCTCGCAAGCTCGCTGCTCAGCCTGAACCCCACTCCATGAACGGTCGTGATGATCTCCGGGGCTCCGGCGGAGGCGAACTTGGCTCTGATGTTGCGAATATGGCTGTCGATCGTGCGGTCGGCGACATAGGTGCCCGCGCCATACGCAGCCTCCATGAGCTGGTCGCGTGTGAAGACCATGCTTGACCTTGCGAGCAATGTTTCGACGATGGCGAATTCGATCGCGGTTGCTGCGATCGCGTTGCCCTTGAAAGCGATGCTTCGTCCGGCTCTATCCAGACGGAGCTCTCCCGCACGCAATGTCTCGTCCCGTAGGTCGCCCGAAGACGTGTTCCCAGTACGCTTCAGGATCGTCTTGATGCGTGCCACGAGTTCGCGAGGACTGAACGGTTTCGTGACATAGTCGTCCCCACCGATTTCGAGACCCAGTATACGATCGATCTCTTCGTCCCGTGCGGATAAAAACAGGATCGGAAGCGAGGACGTCTTGCGGATCTGACGACAAATTTCCAGGCCGTCGATATCAGGCAGACCCACATCCAAAACGATGAGGTCGACCTCGTCCCTTCGGAAAGCCGTTAACGCGTCCGCTCCGCGCCCGACCGTTATCGCCTTCATCGCCGCCCGCTCCAGCGCAAACGAGATCACGTCGCGTATATGAGGTTCGTCATCGACGACAAGAATTCGGTGCACTGCCAGTCCCTCAAATCTGCGATCCCGCCCGTGATATCCCTCTTCCATCATCTTGCAAACGGAATGGTTGAATTAAGGTAAGCCGCCATCCGGGCCGAGCGATAGTTCCAACTGCGCCAATCATCAGTGCGTGCATTAAACTCCTCCGCGAGCTGCATCCTGATCCGGCTGGCAAATTGTCTCTTTCCGAATTCGCTGGTCAAGGATGCAGCAAGATAGGTGTCAAGCGCAGGAATTGCGGAGGGGCCGAGGGTCGACAGGTATTGGATGTCCAGGAGAACACCTGTCTGGCTGAGCTCGGCACAGTGCTCGACATTGAAACGCGCGATGAAGGCGGGAAAATCGACGAAAGCCCCGACATAGGGGACCAAGGTCAAAACCATGAGGTTCATGGCGATGAGCCACCGGTTCGAGCGTCGGAATGCAATCCTCAGAAGGATCAGAACGAGGCCCACCGCCACCAAGCCCATCCATATCCCGGCTGCGACCCTTAGCCAGGTAAGGGAATACGCCTCGACGTAGAGATCGAGCCTGAGGATCGATGATGCGCAGAGGAGCACATTCTGGCCGATCCAGACAAGGACCAAGTTTCGAATGAGCGGACTGCGATCGCCGGGACCGTCCCGACGCATGGCGATAAGAACGAAGACGGCCGCAAGCAAAGCCGTTGCCAACAGCGGATAGGCACCTCGATGCGCATATTCGGCGTGGCTCATTCCGTCCGGAAGTTCGGCGCCACCCCAGAGATACACGATATCCATTGAGGTCTGAACAGCAAACAACACATTGAAGATAGCAAGCGATCGAACCAGCGAGCCATAATCGAAGAGCGATCCAACCAGGGTCCCGGCGGTGTGGCCGGAGCTCGGAACTCGGCGCCTTCTTCGGGCAAGCCGCGGCTTCATTAGAACCCCGACAGACCCGCCAATGGCGATCCAGAAGGTGATGCGCCAGGGATCCAGAAATTGTAGCAGGAATGAGAAGTCGATGTCCTGCAACAGGGCCTCGATCACGGGATTGGCCGCCCTGAAGAGAAGGAGGAATGCTGCAGAAAGAGTTATCGGAAGAATCCAGACAGCGAGACGTTTGCCGAGCGGAAGCGCGGACGTGCGATCAAGCCGCAGGATGAAGAATCGGGGAAACACCCTGACGAATTGACGTGGAACCGCCAGCACAAACCGAGAGAGGACAGAGGGCAGGGAGGTCCAGTTTCGTGGGAAAAGCCTCGCGGCCGCAAGAGAAGTGCAGATGACGGCTCCGGCAGAGAGTGCGATGGCTGCTGCCGTCGGAGCTTCCAGGAGCGGGAGCGACGCGACAATGGTCAGCCCGAGCAATTCTATCGGCGGCCCTGCTCTAAGCGGCTTAGTGGTCCAAAGCATGGATGCGGTCGCGACGGAAATTGCGAAGAAAAAGAGATTGAGACCGAGCGAATTGCCGTAGAACAAGATGTCCGCAAGCACAACAAGACCGAGGCAAACAACCCTTCGCCCTTTGTTGTACGCGTTCGGGAAAGGGGTGCTCAGATGGATTTGGGACTGCACGCTTGGCTCTCCTGGGTTTGCCGTCCCGCAGCGATATTGTTCGCAGACGATTGAGGATCGATGCCGTCCGCCAAGGGCGGGTCCACCAGCCACCAGCCCTCGTTGAGAAGACGATATGGTAGTGTGGGACGGGGATGGTCAGATTGTTGGCTGGGTTTTTTCATGCCGACAATCTGCCGGGCCGAATTGCAGATTTTGTGCAGACGATGAGGAGTTATTCAGGTTTCGCGGCGAAGCCGAGACAATGCCTTCGCGGCATCCATGGGAGCGAAGTCAGTCTTCGCCGTCACTGCCTGATTCTTTGAGACTGTCGCGGAAGACCCACGCCGTCGCGCCGAGCAATGCGACCAGCCCCCAGGCGATCCATTTCTCGTCCACTTCGAAGTGCACGAGAAAAAAGATCGTGAAACCCGTCGAAACTGCGAATACGGCCGCTGGCACAAGCACCTCCACACGAAATATTAGTTGAGCAATATATTTAGATCGAGAAATTATCAACAGGCGACCGTTGTTGATTACGCGACGGCGCACAGAGACGTTTCAGACCTAGGCCGGCGCCGCCCACAGGCAAAAGAAACCCCGCGCGGCTGGGGCCTGTGCGGGGCTAGTTGGAAGGTCTTTCACCACGGTCGCCTGGACAATAGGCGGCGACCCTGTCCAAGCGGCATCGGTAAGTTAATTTGATATTCTGATTGAACGCAATTCGTCCTCGCGAGGTACTCCATCTGGCGATCAGAGCGGGGCGTCGCGCCGAAATGGTCCGTGCCAATGGGCGGTGATATCGCCGGTTCATGCGAAGCTGCGAACGCTGGCCGGTCATCTTTCCAAAGCTATTAAATATCTTTTTAGTTATTTAGGATTCAATCTGTTGCAACGGTGCGATGCAGGCACCTGGCCTGCGCAGGAAGCGCATTCCCCCTTTTAGCTGAGGTTTGCCGCGGAACTCCCGCCGCCAGAAAGTGAATCGCACGATGAAGAATCTCAAGATCTCTCGCCAGCTGCTCAGCCTGACGGCTGTCCTGATGGCCGCTTTTATCACAGTTACCTGTTATCAGATCCATAGCTCCATCAATGCGATCTATGATGAGCGCTACGGAATGCTGCGCACGCAGGTGGAGTCTGCAATATCGATTCTTCAGTCCTATTATACCCGCGAAAAGTCCGGCGAACTGAGCCATGAACAGGCACAGAAAGCTGCTTTTGCGGCAGCCGCCAACATGAAATTCGAACCTGCCGGCTACGTCTTCGGTCTTGACTACGACGTGACGACGATCTTCCACTACAATCCGAAGCTCATCGGCGTTCCGCAGAAAGGGCAGCCGGACAAGACTGGCCACCTTTTCCGCGAGGACATCGTGGCGAAGGGCCGGGCCGGCGGCGGCATCACGGAATACTACTATGGCAAGCCGGGCATGCCTGAAGACCAGGTTTTCAAGAAGGCGGTCTATTCGCGCGCATTCGAGCCCTGGGGTGTCGTCGTCGCGACCGGCGTCTACACCGACGATCTGGATGCCAAGATCAATGTTACAATCCTTGCAGTGACAGGCGTCGGTATCGTGGTCTTCCTGATCGCATTGGGTTTTGCCTTCTTCGTGATCCGCGGCATTTCGAAGCCTTTGGCCGATGTGCATGAGGCGCTGAAGGCTGTTGCCGACGAAGACGTCAAGATCGCCATCCCGCATACATCAATGGGCAACGAGATCGGCAAGATGGCCAAGGCGACGGCGTCGCTGCAGGAGAAGGTGCGCGAACGTCACGCCATGGCGGAACGCCAGACGGCCCAGGAACTGGCCCTCGACAGCGAACGCCAGCAGAACCTGCGCCAACAGCAGGACGAGGCCCAGATCCAGGCCCGCGTCGTCTCCACCATCGGCCAGGCGCTGGAACAGCTCGCAGGCGGCGACCTCACCATCCGCTGCGGCGATATCGGCCAGGGCTATGCGGGTCTCCGCAACAACTTCAACGATGCGCTCTCCCATCTCGAAGCCGCCATGGGCCGCGTCAATGCCAAGGGCAACGATATCGGCCTGTCCAAGGAAGAGATCCGCCGCGCCTCCAACGAACTGTCGCAGCGCACCGAGCGCCAGGCTGCAAGCCTGGAGGAAACCTCCGCGGCCCTCGACGAGCTCACCGTTGCCGTCCGCCAGACCGCAGATGGTGCCCACGAGGCTTCCAAGCGCGTCCATTCCGTCTCGACCGAAGCATCGCGCAGCGACGCCGTCGTTGCCCAGGCGATCGAGGCCATGAGCGGCATCGAGAAGTCCTCGGAAGAAATCGGCAAGATCATCGGCGTCATCGACGAGATCGCCTTCCAGACCAACCTGCTTGCCCTCAACGCCGGCGTCGAGGCAGCGCGTGCCGGCGAAAGCGGCAAGGGCTTTGCCGTCGTCGCCCAGGAAGTGCGCGAGCTTGCCCAGCGCTCGGCTGCTGCCGCCAAGGAGATCAAGGACCAGATCGCCCGCTCCTCCGGCCAGGTCGACCAGGGCGTTCGCCTCGTCGGCGAGGCCGGCGAAGCCTTGAAGCGCATCTCCGACCAGATCAAGGCCGCCAACGAGATCGTCTCGAAGATCGCACACAGCGCCTCTGAGCAGGACACCACGCTGCGCTCGATCTCGTCGTCGATGAACCAGCTCGATGCCGCAACCCAGCAGAACGCCGCCATGGCCGAAGAGACCACCGCATCGGCAGAGACGCTTGCAGCCGATACCGAGGATCTCCTCGACCTTATCAGAGGCTTCCGCGTCAACAATGGCAGCGCTGCTGCTCAGGCATCGCACCAGCAGAGACGCAGGGCGGCTTAATCACGCAGAACACTCAAGGCGATTTCAGTACGAAACTCTTAGGGGCCGCCGGAGAAATCCGGCGGCCCTGCCGTTTGGGGCGATCGGCGGCTCCATTATTTACAGGTAAAAATATGCTCGACTAACTGCCAAATCCATGGAGTCTTCTATAAGTCTTCCCCGGGAAGATCTTATGTTTTTCTCCCGCAATGCAGCAAAACGCTGATTAAAGCCGATTTAATCATGCTCTTTTGAGTATGATTAAATATTTATTAGATCAAACCGGCCAATTTTAGCAGGCCGGAAGCAGCATGTGATTAAGCAGCGGTAGACGCACCGAGATTACTCGAAGGCGCTCGCACAGGCGGTAGGAAACCGCGCCGGAATTCCCGTCATTCCGTAGCTGTGAGGCGTCATGAAGAATTTTAAGATTTCAAACCAGCTTATATTGCTTGTCACCGGACTTATGATCGCCTTCGGCGTCGCTACATATCTGCAGATCCGCTCTTCTGCGAACTCCATCTACAACGAACGCTACGAGATGCTTCGCACACAGGTCGAGTCCGGCCTTTCGATCATCAAGGTTTATTATGCCCTTGAGCAATCCGGAAAGCTTTCGGAAGCCGATGCGAAGGCCCAGGCCTACGCTATGGTCAACAGCATCAAGTATACGCCTGATGGCTATCTCTTCGGGTACGACTACGACATCAACATGGCCTTCCACTACGACAAGACCAAGATGGGCCAGAACTTCAAGGGCCAGCCTGACCCGACTGGCCATTACTACCGCGAAGAACTGGTCAAGCTCGGACAGCAGGGCGGTGGTCTTACCGATTTCTACGCCAGCAAGCCCGGCCATCCGGCGAGCGAACTATTCCGCAAGACCGCCTATGCCCGCGCCTTCGAGCCCTGGAAGATGGTCGTGATAACGGGCGTCTACATGGATGACCTAGACGCACAGGTGAACCACACCATCTGGATGACGCTGATGTACAGCCTCGGCCTGTTCGTCGTCGCGATTGCCGCTGCCTTCTTCGTGATCCGCGGCATCTCGAAGCCTTTGGCCGACGTGCATGAGGCCCTGAAGGCCGTTGCCGATGAAGACGTCAAGATCGCCATCCCGCATACGTCGATGGGCAACGAGATCGGCAAGATGGCCAAGGCCACGGCGTCACTGCAGGAGAAGGTGCGCGAACGCCATGCCATGGCGGAACGCCAGGCAGAACAG